>JBDNBC010000225.1:0-3356 GCA_039768115.1 Oceanococcaceae bacterium | reverse complement strand
CGATGACCAGTATAGCTCCGGCCTGGTCACCCAGGGTGAGCGATACAACAAGGTGGTGGACATCTGGTCGCGTGCCAACGACCGCATCGCGCGAGCGATGATGGACGGCATCGGCAAGGAAACCGCGGTTGACAGCAAGGGGGTTGAGCGCGAGCAGGCCTCCTTCAACTCGATCTTCATGATGGCCGACTCCGGCGCCCGGGGCTCTGCGGCGCAGATTCGTCAGTTGGCCGGCATGCGTGGCCTGATGGCCAAGCCGGACGGCTCGATCATCGAAACGCCGATCACCGCGAACTTCCGCGAAGGCCTGGACGTATTGCAGTACTTCATCTCGACGCACGGCGCGCGGAAAGGTCTGGCCGATACGGCATTGAAGACCGCCAACTCCGGTTACCTGACCCGGCGCCTGGTCGATGTGTCACAGGATGTCGTGGTCACCGAAGTGGACTGTGGCACCGAGGAAGGCCTGATCATGGCTCCGATAGTCGAAGGTGGCGATGTGGTCGAGCCGCTGCGTGAGCGCGTGCTCGGTCGTACGATCGCGCACGATCTCTACCTTCCAGGCACGGATGACATCCTGTTTGAAGCCGGCACGCTGATTGACGAAGCGGTAGCCGACAAACTGGAAGAGGAATCGGTCGACGAAATGGTGGTGCGTTCACCGATCACCTGTCGCAGTGCCCACGGCGTCTGCGCCACCTGCTACGGCCGCGATTTGGCCCGCGGGCATCGGGTCAACATCGGCGAGTCGGTCGGGGTTATCGCGGCGCAGTCGATTGGCGAGCCGGGCACCCAGCTGACCATGCGGACCTTCCACGTCGGCGGGGCCGCCTCGCGTGCCGCCGCCGCCGATGGCGTGGTCGTCAAGTCTGCGGGTACGGCGCGGTTGCATAACCTCAAGACCGTCAGTCATGGCGACAAGGATTATTCCGTTGCGGTCTCCCGCTCGGGAGAAATCGGCGTCGTGGACGATAACGGTCGTGAGCGCGAGCGTTACAAGATTCCGTATGGTGCGCAGATTCTCGTCGCTGACGGTGTGCGCATTGAGGCAGGCACGCAGGTCTCGCGCTGGGATCCGCACACCCACCCGATCGTTACCGAAGTGGCGGGCTTTGTGAAGTTCGTTGATTTCGAAGATGACGTGTCGGTCGAGAAGCAGATTGATGACGTGACCGGCGTGGAAACGATGACGGTCAAGGACATCAAGGGCCGATCCGCATCGGGCAAGGATCTGCGACCGGGAATCAAACTGGTCGATGCCGACGGCAACGAGCTTCACTTCCCGGGCACGGAGATGAGCGCGGCCTACACGCTGCCGGCACGTGCAATCGTCACCGTGCAGAATGGCGATCAGGTCACCATGGGTGACGTCGTCGCGCGGATTCCGCAGGAGTCATCCAAGACGCGTGATATCACCGGTGGTCTACCCCGCGTGGCCGACCTGTTCGAGGCGCGCAAGCCCAAAGAGCCGGCGATCCTGGCAGAGGCCACCGGTACGGTCGGCTTTGGTCAGGCGACCAAGGGCAAGCAGCGGGTGCGCATTGTCAGCGAGGACAAGGAAACCGAAACGCTGATTCCGAAGTGGCGGCAGATCACCGTGTTCGAAGGCGAGCACGTGGAGCGCGGCGAAATGATTTCCGAAGGCGAGCCGTCGCCGCACGACATTCTGCGCCTGCGTGGCGTGGCGGCGCTGGCGGAGTACCTAGTCAAGGAAATTCAGGACGTCTACCGCCTGCAGGGTGTGAAGATCAACGACAAGCACATTGAGGTGATCACCCGCCAGATGCTGCGCAAGGTCGAGATTACCGAACCCGGTGACACCTCCTTCCTGCGCGGCGAACAGGTCGAACTGCAGGCCGTCCGCGACGCCAACGCCAAGGTCAAGGCCAACGACGGTATTGAGGCCAAGTTCGAGCGCATGCTGCTGGGGATTACCAAGGCATCGCTGTCGACGGAATCCTTCATCTCTGCGGCTTCGTTCCAGGAAACAACGCGGGTTCTGACCGAGGCCTCGGTTCGGGGGTCGCGCGACGATTTGCGCGGTCTCAAGGAGAACGTCATTGTCGGTCGCCTGATCCCCGCCGGTACGGGCCTGTCGTTCCACGAGAGCCGCCGGCGCAACCGCCGCAGCACTTTGCTGGGGGATATGGGGTCGAGCACGACGTCGACTGAAGAAATCAGCATTCCCGTCGCTACAGACGGGGATGATGCGGAAGAATAGCGCGGCGTTTAGCTTGACAGTCTGAGGGCTGAATCGCTAAAATCCGCAGTCTTTGTACACCCCGGCTGGGTCCGGGGTGTCTTTTTTGGAACGTTCTTTTAGAACTCCTCCTAGATCTCAGGGAAGCATTCGGGTGCCAACCATTAATCAGCTGGTGCGCAAGGGTCGCACCGACAAGCCGGTAAAGAATAAAGTGCCGGCTTTGGAAGCCTGCCCGCAAAAGCGGGGGGTTTGCACGCGCGTCTACACCACGACACCGAAAAAGCCGAACTCGGCTTTGCGGAAAGTGGCGAGGGTGCGTCTGACCAACGGATTCGAAGTCACCAGTTACATTGGTGGTGAAGGCCACAATCTGCAGGAACACAGCGTCGTGCTGATTCGTGGTGGCCGGGTCAAGGATTTGCCGGGTGTGCGTTATCACACCATCCGCGGTTCTCTTGACACCAGTGGCGTCGATGCACGCCGCCAGGGTCGTTCCAAGTATGGCGCCAAGCGGCCCAAGAAATAACCGAGTACTGATATGCCACGTCGTCGCGAAATTCAGCCGCGTCAGCCGCTGCCGGATCCCAAATTCAAATCGGTCGAATTGGCCAAGTTCATCAACATGTTGATGTACTCGGGCAAGAAGTCCGTGGCCGAGGGCATTGTTTACGGTGCGCTTGATACGATCACCGAGCGGCTGTCCACCGAAGAGCCGCTTAATGTCGTCGATACCGCGCTCGAAAATGTACGGCCGGTTGTTGAGGTCAAATCTCGCCGGGTCGGCGGTGCCACCTATCAGGTGCCGGTTGAAGTGCGTGCCGTGCGTCGTAATACGCTTGCCATGCGCTGGTTGATTGATGCCGCCCGCAAGCGCGGCGAGAAGACCATGTCCGCCCGCCTGGCTGGCGAATTGCTCGATGCTGCCGAGCAGCGTGGCGCCGCCGTGAAGAAGCGCGAAGATACCCATCGGATGGCGGAAGCCAACAAGGCCTTCTCCCACTTCCGCTGGTAAACCGCTCTTCTGGAGACCGGCTGTGGCCCGCACGACAACTATTGCGCGATGCCGAAATATCGGAATCATGGCGCATATCGATGCGGGAAAAACCACCACAACCGAGCGCATCCTGTTCTACACCGGTGTCTCCCACAAGAT
>JBDNBC010000224.1:0-3060 GCA_039768115.1 Oceanococcaceae bacterium | reverse complement strand
CCGTCGTGGAGCATATACAGGCACTTCGTGGCACCGCTCACGACGAGCTGCTGCACCACCTGCCATGCGTCAGAAATCGGCACATGACCTGTCGCGGCCATTTCCTCGGCCTTAGCTTGGCTGTAGGTCTTGCACTCCCACACCACGTCGCCAAGCATCGTCAGGCCGTCGAAGCTGGCAAGCAGATAGCCGTCTGCGCTTAGACCGGTCACCGGGAACAGCTCTTCGCCGATGATCTTTTCGGCTGCAGGGCGGGCCACTTCTTCAATCGCGTGGCCGCGGTCGAACAGTCGTTGCGTGTTCTCGTCCACCTCGTCGGCAAAGCCGCGGTGGATCTCGGCCAGCAATTGCTGTCGGGACTGGTACGGGCTGGCGCCCATCATGGCGCTGGCGCGGCTGGCGGTGCGGTAGTGTTCGGAGCGTAGGGCTATCCACTCGGAGGTGCCCTGCTGGGCAGCAAGGGTCTTCACTGGTTGGCCTCCTCGGCAACGGTGTATTCGGCATCGACCAGGGCGCAATCGCGGATCTGCTTTTCCTGCTGAGCGGTCAGCGAGCCCTTGGTAAGGACCATTGAAATAACCTTCTCAGGCGTTACGTCTCCCGATTCAATCTTGGCTTTCCAGTGTGGAAAGTTCGTCTCGAATTGATCGGCGGGGTACTGGCGGGGCTCGCTGCGATCTGTCGCGGCCGGCGTCACGTCACGCGGCTCCTGATCGAAGTCCTCCTCCGGCGAGTAGACCCCGAGCATCACTTCCGGCGCGTGGCGGCGAGCCCAGATGCGGGTGCCGGCGTAGCAGAGCTGCTGGTCGGGCTGTGACTGCCAGACCTTGTTCGGTGTCCGGGCCTCGCACAGTCGCACGGCGACAATCCGGGGCTGTTTTTCTCCCCGAAGGTAGCCGCTGACGGTGACGACGCGGGAATCGCCGGAACCGTCAAAATCGTAGGACAGACGGCCGGACAGTACGCCGCTGTTGTGGACGGCGGCTGCTACCAACTTGCCCTCAAACATCAGCTTGCCCTGGATCACGCTGGTGGCTTGGGCAACCGCAAACGGCGACATGCGCCAGCGAGCAGCTTGCTCAATCACCATCAGGCAATCGGCGGGCTTGCCCTGCAGGTGGGTTGGCACAAGCTTGGCGCCGGACATCATGTCGGCCAGGCGCATGGCCTGATCCATGTTAGTCGGCACCAGGGGCGCCGGGACGGTTGCCGCGGCAATCTCTTGATGCACGCGGGCTTCTGCGATGGCAGTCATTCGAATCTCCTACGCAGCCGGCTGGCTACTCTTGGGTGGGGTGATATCTGGAATCCGCTCGGCAATCTGCTTGCGGCATTCGGCGAATCCGATGGCGTGGCCGTCAGAAAGACCTGCTTTGTAGGCGTACTGCGCTGCTTGGTTGATCTGCGCTCGCAGCTCATCGGGCGTGGCCTTCGGGGCGCACGCAACGGCATGAGCGACCGCTTGGGCGACGCGCTCAACGCTACTGGTGGAATCAGGTGCGCTCACGCCGCCTCCGGGCCAGGGTTATCCCGGCGCGCACGCACGACCCGATTGCGGCCGCGAACGATTTTCTTGCGCTGCGCCCACACTTGATCGATGCAGCAATCGTCGAGCGGCCGGCGATCAGCGATGCGGTTCTCAGCGGCCCCTTCGCTGCGGCGCTCCAATAGGGCGGTGATATCGACAACCGTCCGCTTCATCCGGGCCGCGTCCCGGTACGCTCGAGGCCGGCTCACGCTGCCTCCTGATCGGCCAGCCAGCCGTGGCAATCTTTGGCGCCGCGCTCGAACTCGTCGTACAGCAGATCTCGAACTCGGGGCAGTTCTCGCTTCATCACCGCGTCATAGGCGGTCAGAATGGTGTTAGCGATCGCGGCCTTGTCCCGCCCGCGGAGGGCCTGCATAAAGGATTCGGCTTCAGGAGAGGTCTTGCGAACCAACTGGGAGACCGCCATACGGCCAAACTGGTCTCGCTTGCAAGTCCCGTCCGCTTTGCGGTCGTAAACCGCGTTCTGCCACGGCACGAGTTCGCCGAAGGCCTCGGACAAGTACTCGTTAAAAATCGGGGTGTCGTGCACCAGTTCCGCAAGGC
Source organism: Oceanococcaceae bacterium (assembly GCA_039768115.1). Lineage (GTDB taxonomy): Bacteria > Pseudomonadota > Gammaproteobacteria > Nevskiales > Oceanococcaceae > MS8. Next base: position 968 of record JBDNBC010000224.1, on the reverse strand, counting down.
GCTCGTCCAGCGCTTGCTTGCGATCCTGCGGCGTGTCCAGGGCGCTCAGTAGCTCTCGCCCGCAGCCCTCCAGCAGATCAACCCCGGTGGGGTCGCGCCAGTCTTTCTGCTCCATCATCGAATCTCTCCCGGCCGCTGGATTGCGGCGATGGGGAGAGATTACCCATGGGTCATAATCATGTCAACACCCAAGGGTAACAATCATTCTATTTGTGTCTTTAGACTGGACCGTATTGTCGCGGGGGCCTTAACTCACATTGGCGAAGATTACTCCCGTCTCGGGATGCCAGGTGCAGGAGTAGTCCATTTTGCTCCAGGCGCCGAACCCGTTCTGGAAACGCACCAGGCTGCCCATGAAGTGAATCGAGCCGTCGTCCGATACGCGGTACCTTTCGAAAGGTCCGTCGAGCCAGTTGTCGTCCCATTCGACAGAGTATTTGGCGAACGCTTCGATCCGCGGCTTGCAGTCTCTCCCTGCTTGAAGCTTCAGTCGCTCGGCGTAGCAGGCCGGTGACGAGGGCCCGCAGCCGGATGAGGCGCCGCCGGAGCTGCCATTGTCGTCGCTGAACATTCCGACCACGATCACCACGATGAAGAAGCCAACAACCCACGTCATCACCGAAGTCTTCGGCTTCTCTTTATCTGCTGGTGCTTGAGCAGGCGTGGGAGCCGCACGAGCCGGGGCGTGTTCTTTCGCTTGAAGTGGCGCCCCACAGTGTGGGCAGGATTCGGCACGCTTGCTGACAGTGCCCCCGCAGTCTGGGCAGGTCGTCGTGGCAGAGGGCTTGGAGGAAGGTGCCGGCTTGGCATCAGGTGCTGGTACGTCTCGGTTTAGTTCGTAAACGCCATCGGAATGAATGTCACCAGCTGGCTGATCAGTTTTTTGTTTCGCCTCCTCGTGTGCTTTCTTCAGAATCCTCGCGACTGATGAAAGGCCATCGTCGTCGGGCCCCTCTTCATCAGGGCTG
>JBDNBC010000223.1:0-3868 GCA_039768115.1 Oceanococcaceae bacterium | reverse complement strand
TGTCGAAAATCACCTTTGAGGAGATGCTGGAAATGGCCAGTCTCGGCTCGAAGGTGCTGCAGATCCTCGCCGTGGAATTTGCCGGCAAGTACGCCGTGCCCCTGCGGGTGCTGTCCACCTTTGTGGATGGCCCCGGCACATTGATCACACTCGAGAAGAACGCCATGGAAGCCCCTGTCATTTCCGGCATTGCCTTTAATCGCGACGAAGCGCAGATCACCGTGGCCGGCGTGCCCGATCATCCCGGTATTGCCTCACTGCTGCTGGGGCCGGTGGGGGCCGCCAACATCGAGGTCGACATGATCGTGCAGAACGCCGGTGCCGACGTGACCGACTTCACCTTCACCGTGCACCATCGTGACTATCAGCGGGCACTGGATATCGTGCGCAAAGTGGCCGATGAGCTGGGTGCGCGGGCGGTCATTGGCGACGACGACATCGTCAAGGTGTCTGTGGTGGGCGTCGGCATGCGCAGCCATGCCGGTGTCGCCAGCCGCATGTTTGCGGCGCTGGCCCGCGACAGCATCAATATCCGCATGATTTCGACGTCGGAAATCAAGATTTCCGTGGTCGTGGCCACCAAGTATCTCGAGTTGGCTGTTCGCAGCCTGCACAAGGAATTCGGTCTGGACCGCGAACCCATCGAAGAAACCTTGTAAGGTAATCCCCTGGGAGAACCTGGCAGGGACGCTGCACAGGAGTGCAGGGGAGAGGCACGACCATGCTTATTTTGACGAGAAAGCGCGGAGAGACCATTCTCATCGGCGACAACGTGACCGTGACGGTGCTGGGCGTCAAAGGCCAGCAGGTGCGCATCGGCATTGATGCGCCCAAAGACGTCAACATCCACCGGGAAGAAATTCTGACCCGCAAAGATGACGACAAGGATGCGGAGTCGACAATCGTGACGCCGGCCACACAGCACGTGGCCTGAGGCGTTCGGCGCAATGCGCCGGGGGATTCAGGTATCATTCGCGGCCGCGGAATAGCTCTTCCGCGGCGTATTGCAATCCGGAGAAGTGGCCGAGTGGCTGAAGGCGCTCCCCTGCTAAGGGAGTATGGGGTTTATAGCCTCATCGAGGGTTCGAATCCCTCCTTCTCCGCCATCGCAGTGACTTGCAAGCGGGGTGGGGGCTGATGAGTTGATCCCTCACAAGCCAGCCTTGCAACCTCTCCTCGGTAGCGATCTCTGTCCCCAATCTGCCTGCAGAGCAGCGTCGGGCCAACTTTGGCAGTCCAGGGTTCGCCTCGGGATGATCGGAGTCAGGCCCCTCGGGGCCCGGGTCAATTGGACTCCGGCGCTGGATCACCGGGAAATGTCCGTACGCGAGCAGAAACGGCTAACCTTAGTCACCGCGTTTTTCCTGAACTCTGGTGGCCCGTGATATCGGCACTATCTGATGGTTGATCTCGATTCCGTCCGGCATACGGTCATCCTCTGTTCTGCAGCGTTGCTACTGGTGGCCCTGATGCCGATACGGCGTCTGCTGCGGGAGCTTCCGGACGGCCTGCTGCGCCGATCCTGGCTGATGCTCGGCTGCCTGCTGCTGGTGATGATTGGCGCGGAGATCCTCTACGCCGTGGGTTCGACGTCGGATCTGCCGGTGGCTCGGGAGCTGGCCATTCCGATCACATTGCTGTTTGGTTCCTGGTTCATCATGCTGGTGAGCCAACTGGCCGCTGGCAGCGTCGAAGATGTGCAGCGGATGGCCTTGCTTGAGCGGGAGTCGATCACCGACCCGCTTACGGGCTTGTACAACCGTCGCTATCTGCAGCGGCTCTTTGCCGCGGAGATCGAGCGTGCAAAGCGCTACCGGCAGCATCTCAGCCTGGCCCTGGTCGACGCCGATCACTTCAAGGCCGTCAATCAGGAATACGGTCACCAGGTTGGTGATCAGGTGTTGCGGCAGTTCGCCAAGCTGATCGCGGAGCACGCACAGATTAACGACACGGTCGCTCGGTATGGCGGTGAAGAAATTGCCGTGGTTCTGCCCAGTTCGAGCGCGGAGGATGCCCTGTCCTTCGCTGAGACGCTGCGCCATCGAATTGAGGGCGCAAGCTTGGACGTGGTGGATGGGGATGCCATTCATCGCATACGACTCACGGCCAGTATTGGGGTGAGCCAGTTCAAGGAAGGCGAAGGTGCACGGCCGGATTCCTGGATCGAACGCGCGGACCGCGCCCTCGCCGCAGCGAAGGCCGCCGGTCGGAATACAGTCCAGGCCGCCTAGATTAAGTGAAGTCACCAGGTCGGTTGGCGGGATGTTCAGCCAGTTGATCGGATGAGGCGTCATTCCCGTGTGTGGCGGAGAGTGGCTGAACGAGTTCGGAAGGTGTCCACCTTTTTTGGAGTCGCCCCTAAGGTGGGGGGCGGCCCGTCAGGTGTTGCTGACGTGTTTTCGAAACTGGGCCGGTGGAGCCGAGAATTCTTTCCGGAAGCAGGCGGTAAGGTGACTTTGGCTGCTGAAGCCACAATCCTGCGCGACGCGCGAGATGGGCAGCTTTGTCATCGCCAGTAGCTTGCGTGCCTCGTCCAGTCGTTTGCGCATCACATAGCGATGCACAGGCAATCCCATGGCTTCAAAAAAGATTCGCCGGAGATGTGCGAGGCTGACGCCGGCCTGCTGGGCCAGCACGGCTGCGGACAGCTCGGCGGCGAGATTTTCGTGAATGTATCCAAGTACGGTGTGCAGACGCGGATAGTGGATATGACGTGGGTCACAGCCGCCGATGGCGACTTCGGTCATCACGCGCCAGGACTGTTCCAGCATTACGATCGCCAGCCGCTTTACGAAAGCCTGGTTGTCCTGGTCTTTTTTCTGCAGCTCATTGACCAGTTGCATTGCGGCCGCCCCGACGAGTTGGTCACTGAATAGGACCGGCTCATTCCTGTATTCGGCCAGCGCGTGAAGACGGGCCATTTCGGGGCTGAGATTGTCAGGGAAGTAGAAAGCAACAAAGTCAATCGTGCCGGCGTAATGCCAGTGCGTCGGGCAGCCAGCAGGAAGCAGTACCGCCTGGCTGGGGAGACTGGTGGCTCGCCAGTGCCCATGTTCACCCTCATGGACACGGGCACCGCCGAGCTGGACAAGAAGGATGGCGGTATCGACAGCCGTAACCTGCCTCTCGACGTCCCGGAACAGGTAGCGCTCGACGTAAAGCGGTGCGCCCGCGTCAATAACACCTTCAATGATCGGCAGGCTGTTGAGCTCCGTGCGGACCTTATCCCAGGGTTTCATGTTCGGCGTACCGACATCAGGTGATGATCGGATTATGACAAAAACACGCGCGCTGCATGGAAGGCGCGAGGCCCGATTGCCAACACACTGTGCTCCATGGTCAATGCCGTCCGGCACGCCGTGAAAGACGTACCGCGGTAACGCGTGGTGTGTGAGCCCGGTGGCTCAACAGCACGGTGCCGACGGCAGGGCCTGTAATCGAATCATCGCTCCGGCACGCCGCAGGAGCGGCTTCTCAACCTGAAGGAGACACGCAATGGCACAACATCCCGTCGTCGTTTATGGCGCCAGTGGCTACACCGGCATGCTGATCATGGACTGGCTGATCGATCAGCAGATTCCGTTCACCGCGGTGGCGCGTAATGCCGCCCGTACTAAGGAAATGATGGCCAAGCGCGTGGTGCGTCTGGAATCCGCGACCTACGAGATTATCGAGGCCGAGCATTCCGTTGACTCACTGATTAAGGCCTTCAAGGGCGCCAAGGTCGTCTGCAACACGGTCGGCCCGTTTGTGAACTTTGGCCTGACTGCGGTCGAGGCGGCGTTGAAAGCTGGTTGCCATCACATCGACACCACCGGTGAGCAAGGTTACATGCGCCAGGTGCGCGAGCAGTTTGGCGAGTTGTATC
>JBDNBC010000222.1:0-3887 GCA_039768115.1 Oceanococcaceae bacterium | reverse complement strand
CGCTGGCCTCGGTGCGCACATCGGCATCGGTGTGGCCGTGGGCCAGGTCGACATGCAGGGCAATGTCGTAGGCCATCGCCCGGGCCCCCTCAGTCAGGGCCTTCATGCGCAGCAACATGCGCCGGACATCCGGGTGATCGGCAATGGAGCCGTTGCTACCGGTCAGCGTCTTGCCCTGCACGCGGTCCTTGGCGTAACTCATGGCGCTCTGCAGCGCCAGATCCGCCTGACCCAGCCCCTGATATCCCACCATGATGCGGGCCAGGTTCATCATCGTGAACATGTTCATGATGCCGCGGTTCTGCTCACCGACCAGATAGCCTTCGGCGTCATCGAACACCATCACGCAGGTTGCCGACGCATTGATGCCCATCTTGTGCTCAATGGCCTGGGCCTTGACGGCATTGCGCTCGCCCAGGCTGCCATCGGCATTGACCTTGTACTTGGGCACGATGAAGGTCGACAGGCCTTTGACGCCATCTGGCGAGTCGGTGCAACGCGCCAGTACGTAGTGGATGATGTTGTCGGCCATGTCGTGATCGCCGGACGTGATGAAAATCTTCATCCCGCTGATCTTGTAGGTGCCATCGGCCTGTTTTTCGGCCTTGGTCTTCACCGCGCCAAGATCTGAGCCGGCCTGCGGTTCGGTCAGGCACATGGTGCCCGTCCACTCGCCGGTGCCGAGCTTTTCCAGGTAGGTGGCCTTTTGCTCGTCCGACGCATGCGCGCTGAGCGCCTCGAAGCAGCCGATGGTCAGACCGGGATACAGGCCGAAGGACACATTGCTGCCGCAAATCATCTCGTCGACGACTTTGCTCAACGTGTAGGGCAGGCCCTGGCCGCCCCATTGCGGATCATTGGAAAGGCCGACCCAGCCGGATTCCCAGTAGTCGCGGTAGGCGGCGGCGAAACCGTCCGGCACCGTGACCTCGCCGTTGCTGATCTTGCACCCCTGGCGGTCACCGGATTCGCGCAGTGGCCAGAGCTTTTCTTCGGCAAAGCGCGCCGCTTCGTCAATCACGCCGTCGACAATGTCGGGGGTGGCGTCAGCGAAGCGCTCGAGCGTGTTCAACTGATTGATGTTCAGCACATCATTGAGGATGAAGCGCATTTCGCGCTGCGGGACTTTGTAGGTCGCCATGGGGATGTATCCGGGGAAGGGAATACCGGATTTTACCAGCCTGTGCAGCCGAAACTCAGTTCCAGCCAAACTCCTTGAGCTTGCGCGTCAAGGTGTTGCGACCCCAGCCCAGCCGCCGGGCTGCCTCCTGCCGATGGCCTTTGCACTGGTCCAGGGCAAATCGTGCGAGAGCCTGTTCCACGCGCTCAGTCGCGGCCGGAATCAGGTCGCTGTCACCACGCTGCCATTTGCTTGCGGCCCATTGCAACAGACTCTGTTCCCAGAGCTCGTCTGATCCCGGTGTCGCCACGGCATCGCGGCGCAGGCCCGGCGGGGTTGAAGCGGCCTGCCGCGCCGCGGTTGCGAGCGGAGCCGGGTCGACGGACACCGCCTCGGGAGCGGCCAGCAATTCGTCGGGCAGATCCTCCAGATGCACTTGCTGGCCCGGGGCCATGACCGTGATCCAGCGACAGAAGTTTTCGAGCTGCCGTACGTTGCCCGGCCAGTCGTGCTGGGCCAGGCACTGCAGGGTGTCCGGACGCAGTTGTTTGACCTCGGCCTCCAGCTCGGCTGCGGTACGGTTGAGGAAGTGCCGCAGCAACAGCGGGATATCTTCCTTGCGCTCACGCAAGCTCGGCGTGCGTACACGGATCACGTTCAGACGGTGGAACAGGTCTTCGCGAAAACGGCCCTCGCGCACGGCCTGCTCAAGGTTCTGGTTGGTTGCCGCGACAATCCGCACATCCACCTTGACCGGCACGTGCCCACCGACACGATAGAACTGGCCGTCCGCCAGTACCCGCAGCAAACGGGTCTGCAGATCGGGTGGCATCTCGCCAATTTCGTCCAGAAACAGCGTGCCCCCGTCGGCCTGCTCGAAGCGGCCGGCGCGCTGTGCGGTCGCGCCGGTGAAACTGCCGCGCTCATGGCCGAAGAACTCCGACTCCATCAGGTCCTTGGGGATGGCGGCCGTGTTGATGGCGATAAATGGCTTCTGCGCCCGCGGGCTGTGGGCATGCAGGGCGCGCGCGACCAGCTCTTTACCGGTACCCGACTCGCCGGTAATCAACACCGTGATCTGCGACTTGGCGAGGCGACCGATGGCGCGAAATACTTCCTGCATGGCCGGCGCCTCACCGACGATATGCGCGGTGGCCGGCAGGCCGTCTTCCGCGGGGGCGGTGCGCTGCACCGATTGCGCGGCGCGCTGCACCAGGTCGACCGCCTCGTCGACATCGAAGGGCTTGGGCAAATACTCGAAAGCGCCGCCTTTGTAGGCCGCCACCGCCGCATCCAGGTCGGAATGCGCGGTCATGACGATGACCGGCAGGGCCGGGTCGCGGGCATGCAGACGGCTCAGCAGCTCGAGGCCGTCGATGCCTTTCATGCGGATGTCGGTCATCACGACGTCGGGCCGCGCATCGTCCAGCGCGTCGAGCATTTCCACGGCACCGGAGAAGGCCTCGACATTCAGGCCGGCACCGCGCAAGGCGCGCTCCAGTACCCAACGAATCGAATCGTCATCGTCGACAACCCAGATGTTCAGGCTCATGACGCCTCCGTCGTTTGGGCCCGTTCCAACGGGAGAAAGATGGAGAAAACAGTGTCACCGGGCCGGCTCTCGCATTCGATGAGCCCGCCATGGTTGCGCACCAGATTCTGTGCAATAGCAAGACCGAGGCCACTTCCCTGGGCCCGCGTCGATACCATCGGGTAGAAGACCTTTTCGACCATCTTTGGCGGGATTCCCGGGCCGGAATCGCAGACGTCCACGCGCAACACCAGCCGGTGGCGCGCGCCGCCGATGGTGAACTGCCGCATGGCACGGGTGCGGATCGTCAGGTGACCCTTGTCCTCGTCATCCATGGCTTCGAGCGCGTTGACGCCAATGTTCAGCAGGGCCTGAATCAGCTGCTCGGCATCCGCCGTCAGCTCGGGGAGGCTGGGGTCGTAATCACGGATGATGCTGATGTGCGTCGGCGCCTGAGCTTCCAGCAGGGCCCGCACGTGCTCGACAACCACGTGAATATTGATGGACCGCAACGGTGCCGGACGACTGGGCCCGAGCAGGCGATCGACGAGATCCTGCAGCCGATCCGCTTCGCGAATGATGATGCCGGTGTAATCGCGCAGATCATCTGAGGGCAACTCACGTTCGAGCAGTTGGGCCGCCCCGCGCAAGCCGCCGAGCGGGTTCTTGATCTCATGCGCCAGTCCGCGAATCATCTCGTGGCTGACTTCCTGTTGCTGCCACTGGGCATCTTCGCGGGAGATTCGGTGCGGGCGATCCCGCGTGGAGAACTCCAGCAACAAGGCCCCTTCGCGCATGGGCGTGATCGACACGTCGGCCAGGACGCGCTTGACGCTGCCATTGTTGCGCGACAACCGCACATCGCGGGCCATGTACGACTCACGCTCTTCCTGGGCCTTGCGTAGCGGGCGTTCCAGCGTTTTCAACGTGGGCAACGCCGCCAGCAATTCGTTTCCGCCAGCAAACCCGGCGCTCACGCCGAACAACATCTCGGCCGCGGGGTTCATTCGCTCGACCCGATGCTGTGCGTTTACCGCGATGATGGCGGTGGCCGCGTTGTCGACGATGTCGTCACAGCGTGTGCGTGTTTTCCAGGATTTCATGATGGCCAAATGCGAACGCCCTCGCGAAGAGGGCGTTCCCAAAACATCCACGAGAAGCGCCGCTGCTGATGGTCGGGCCCACACGCCGAGATCAGCAGCGGCACCGTGTCGCCGTTACAGCGAGTAGTACATG
>JBDNBC010000221.1:0-2942 GCA_039768115.1 Oceanococcaceae bacterium | reverse complement strand
TCCGCATATTCCTCGTGCATCAGCAGCAAGGTCACGCCCGGCCGACGCAGTTCGGCATGGACATGGGCGAAGTCGGGCTCGGCAAAGGCCTTGCGCGCGAGCTGACGGCCGTTGTTCAGCCGCTCCTCCAAGGCCCGGTCCGTCAGAACCGCGACCCCATTCCAGTCCAGACCCTCCTCAGCCAGGCGCATCCGGTAGCGGCCCGCCGTGTTGGGCGAGACTCCCGCTGCTCGACCGACTTCCCGGTTGGAGAAGTCGGTGGTGAGCAGATAGCGACACACATCCTTCAGATTCATCCCGCGTTCTCATCGATTGACACCTCCAGAAAGAGGCGTGAGGGAGGACCTCACTCCGGCGGCGGGGAAAGGCCCATCGCACGGCCCGGAACGGGCCGCTGTCCTTGACACCGCCGGAAGCAGAAACGAGAATGCAGGCTCAAGGTTCAGTTGAAGCTGCTCGAGACCCACGCCCGGCAAGGCGTGGGTTTTCTCGTTGTGCTGCCCGAAACGTACCGCTACCGCCATCAGCAGAAGACCGGGCTGAGCGAGCCACCTCCCATGCAGTCCAGATTCCGTGACACGGGGGATCGGTCATCACCACCTGCGCCATCTGGATATCGATCAGGCCACAGGCTGCTGGGCACGACGCCGAGCTTGTCGGCAATGGCCGATTCGATCCGCCGGGATCGCCGGTAACCCTGACTCACGCTCGTGACCGACGTGCCGGCGACCCCCAGCTCGCGAGCGACCTCGGCCAGCGAGCTGCCGGCGACGCGGAGCCGCATCTTGATCCGCTCGTGTTGTTCCAGGGCTGGGCGCATGCGTGATATCGTCAGGGGAAGTCCTGAGACTCACAGTAGGCAGTTATGAGTAAGTTGTCAAACGAAGACGACAACCTCGTCATGGGTCGCCGGTTGATGGCCATCCGGGTCGCCAGCGGACTCACGCAAGCTGATTTTGCGGACAAGCTGGGGCTATCCCTGCGCGCCTATGCCAATTACGAGCGCGGCGAGCGGGAAATGCCCACGGCGCTGTTCAAATCGCTGTGCGAGACGTTCCGGATCGATCCGCTGTGGCAGCTCACGGGTCCCGGTGAAGATCCGGTCCTGGTGGGTCGTCGCGTGCTCGACATGGATCTGATGGAGAGCGTGATTCGGCTCATCGAGGAATGGCTCACCAAGCACCGTCGCACGCTCAAGCCCGACAAGAAGGCGCGGTTGATCCGGCTGAGCTACGAGCATTGCATCACCAAAGGCGAGGTTGACGCTACGCATCTGCGTGAAATGCTGTCCGTCGCGGCCTGACCCGATGAGTGATCGTCATGGTCCGGGGCGCAACGCTCTGCAGGAAGATCCGCCCGAAGGCAACGCCGGAACTCGCAGCAAGGTTGTCTCGCTGCGCCCTGACCAGCAGTCGCCGCCACCGGAGCGACTCGACCCGCGGCTGGAAGAGATGCGCCGCATCCTCGCGGAATCCCAACCGCTGGACAGCCTCTATTCTGACGACGAAGTGATCGCCGACGAGGGCAAGTTCCGCAAACGCTTCGGTCCGGGATTCCGCTGGAATCGCCGGGATCGGATCGGCCTGATCGCGCTGAAGAATCGATACGACCTGACCGACCCGGAAATCCAGTTGTTCCAGCACACCGGCAATCTGCATCGGTCGGTATTCGGAGTGCGCCTTACGGCGAGCCCTTGGATCGCCCTGTGGGGCGGCGCGCAGATCGCGGTGTTCGGGTTCCTGTTCCTGGCCCTACTGCTCGCCGCTTGGCCAATTCTCGTCAGGGCACCGGCCAAGGCGATCAAGCCGGTGCTGGCGCTGCTTGGCCTATTCACGTTCTGCTGCGGGCTGTACTGGATGTACGTGAAGCCTTGGTTTCTCAGGCTTCGCAAGGAACGGGAGCGCAGTGACGATGATCGATGACGTCAGCACATCGACATTCTGTCGCTGTGTTTGAAAGCGGCACGCCGATCAGGTTCGATTGAGCGGAGTTCCGACTGCCGGTACTGATTCCCCAAGTCCGGTTCGTCGTGCCTAGGGCGCCCCCAACCCAACAAGGCGACGAACCTGATGCGACTTCTGTCGCCTCTGCTCCAGAACCGCTGCGGGACGTGGAGTCAGTCAGTGGCGGTGTCGAGGATTTTGGGCCCGACTTCGCCGTCCCCAGTGCCAGCCGCCTGCGGCCAGTAGGCGCTGTCGGGAACGCCCCGATCGCCGAACAGCACCCGACCAAGGCGCAGGATGGTGGCGCCCGCCTCAATGGCGGTCTCGAAATCGCCGCTCATGCCCATCGAGAGTTCCTGCAGTGAGGCTGCCTCCGGTAGCGCCTCGCGCGCCTCATCGCGCAAGACGCGGAGCCGGTCAAAACACGGGCGCACCCGTGCAGGGTCGGCGCTGAAGATGGCGAGCGTCATTAGCCCGCGCACCTTCAGACATTGGCAGGCCCGCAGTTCCCTCAGGAACGGCAGCAGCGATTCCGGTGGCAAGCCATACTGCTGTGGCTGGCCTGCGGTGTTGACTTGCACCAGCACGTCGAGAGACCGGCCTTCGGCGAACAAAGCGCGGTCCAGCGCGGTGGCCACGCGCAGACTGTCGAGGGCGTGGAAGCTCGCGATGCGCGTGGCGATCCGACGCACCTTGTTGGTCTGAAGATGGCCGATCAGATGCCAACGGGCTGCGTCGCTCCCCATCTCATCGCGTTTGCCGAGCAGTTCTTGCACACGGTTCTCGCCAAAATCGCGCAGACCCAACGCGAGTGCATGGCGCAGGCGTGTTGTCGGCACGGTTTTGCTCACGGGCAGAAGCTTCACCGAGGTCGGATCCCTGTGGGCGCGGGCGCAGGTCGCGGCAATGCGCGCCTGCACCGCAAGATCCTGAAAAGTCTGCAGAACTTGCACGAGTAACATCAGCATTAAATGGTATGTACGGTAAAGGCACTTACAC
>JBDNBC010000220.1:0-3021 GCA_039768115.1 Oceanococcaceae bacterium | reverse complement strand
GGCCGGCCACCCCGGGGCCAACCGCTGCTACTGCAGATCCTGATTTCATCGTTCCCGATCCTGTTGTTGATCGGCGTGTGGATTTACTTCATGCGGCAGATGCAGGGCGGTGGCAACGGCCGTGGTGCGCTGTCGTTTGGCAAGAGCAAGGCGCGCATGCTCGCTCCCGATCAGGTCAAGATCACTTTCGCTGACGTTGCTGGTGTGGAAGAGGCCAAGGAAGAAGTCGGCGAGCTGGTTGACTTCCTCAAGGACCCGTCAAAGTTCACGCGTCTGGGTGGGCACATTCCGCGTGGCGTGCTGATGGTGGGCTCGCCGGGTACCGGGAAAACCTTGCTGGCCAAGGCCATTGCCGGTGAGGCCGGTGTGCCGTTCTTCACGATCTCCGGTTCGGACTTTGTCGAGATGTTTGTCGGCGTAGGCGCCTCGCGGGTGCGCGACATGTTCGAACAGGCCAAAAAGCATGCGCCTTGCATCATTTTTATCGACGAGATTGATGCCGTCGGTCGTCACCGTGGTGCTGGCCTCGGTGGCGGTCACGACGAGCGTGAGCAGACCCTGAACCAGCTGCTGGTCGAAATGGACGGTTTCGAGGGCAGTGAGGGCGTCATCGTGATCGCCGCCACCAACCGCCCTGACGTGCTCGACCCGGCGTTGCTGCGCCCTGGGCGTTTTGATCGCCAGGTCGTGGTGCCCCTGCCGGACGTGCGTGGCCGTGAGCAGATCATCAAGGTGCATATGCGCCAGGTGCCGCTGGCAGGCGACGTCAAACCTTCGGTACTGGCACGGGCCACACCGGGCTTCTCCGGCGCGGATTTGGCCAACCTGGTCAACGAGGCGGCGTTGTTTGCCGCCCGCGGCAACAAGAAGCTGGTCGACATGAACGACTTCGAGAAAGCCAAAGACAAAATCATGATGGGCGCCGAGCGCAAATCCATGGTCATGTCAGAGAAGGAGAAGAAGCTCACGGCCTATCACGAAGCGGGCCATGCCATTGTGGGCCTGTCAGTGCCCGAGCATGATCCGGTTTACAAAGTGTCGATCATCCCGCGCGGTCGCGCGCTGGGCGTGACCATGTTTCTGCCCGAAGAAGATCGTCACAGTTACACCAAACAGCGTCTGATGAGCCAGATTGATTCGTTGTTCGGTGGCCGTATCGCCGAGGAGCAGATATTTGGCGATAACGCGGTGACCACGGGAGCCAGCAATGACATCGAGCGGGCTACCGATATCGCCCGGAAGATGGTGACCAAGTTCGGCATGAGTGAGAAGTTGGGTCCCCTGACCTACGCCGAAGATGATGGTGAAGTGTTCCTTGGACGCAGCGTGACGCAGAACAAGCATGTCTCCGATGGAACGGCGCAGCAGATTGACGTGGAGATTCGTCGAATCATCGATGAGAGCTACGAGCGGGCGCAGACAATCTTGCGCGAGCATGATGAAAAGCTGCACTTGATGGCCGAAGCGTTGATGAAGTACGAAACCATCGATGCCCACCAGATCAAACAGATCATGCAGGGCAAGCCGCCGGGCCCGCCGGAGAGCTGGCAGGACACGGACAACGATGACAGTGGCAGCAGCGTGGCACCGGTCACCGACCCTGATGAGGGCACGGACGTGCCCCCATCAGCGCGGCCAGCCGGCCAGCACTAAGCCGACGATCTTGGATCGGTTTGCCTTCGCGGGGCTCCTGGTGAGCCCCGTTTTTCGTTGACCCGTCGGGCCCAGCGCGACGCCGCCGCGGCCCCGCCTGCGGTGGACGGTGCTTTCCCCTCGGTGCGGCTCGACAAATGGTTGTGGGCTGCGCGTTTCTACAAGATGCGTAGTGCGGCCAGCGACGCCATCCACAAGGGGCAGGTGTCAGTCAATGACCAGCGACCCAAACCGTCGCGCAATGTCCGCATTGGTGACGAATTGACGATAGAAAAGGCGGGCCAGACCTGGACCATTCGAGTGGAAAAGCTGAGTGATAAGCGTGGTGCGGCCAGTGTGGCGGCCGCCCTGTATTCCGAAAGCGCCGAGAGCGTGGCCCGGCGGGCCGAGCAGGCGGCGCAGAATCGGGCCGAGTGGTTGTCGCGTCCGCAGCCCCCGGGTCACAAGCCCGAAAAACATGAGCGTGCCCGGTTGCGCAAGCTGTTGCAGAAGCTGTGACGGCCGTTATCGACACCCAACAGCGTGACTGAGCTGGAGACCTCGCCGCCTCCGGTGCTGCCCGAGGCGGCGCATAGCTGTCTGCGTGATGTCTTCGGTCACGCCCGCTTTCGTGGCACTCAGGACGCCGTCGTCGCGCAACTGTTGGCGGGCGGGCATGCGCTAGTGGTGATGCCGACGGGCGGTGGAAAGTCCATCTGCTACCAGCTGCCCGCGTTGCTGCGTCCCGGCGTGGGTGTGGTGGTCTCACCGCTGGTGGCCTTGATGCAGGATCAGGTTGCGGCGCTAGAGGCCAACGGCGTCCGCGCGGCGGCGCTACATAGTCATATCGACCGGGACACCCAGTTCGCGATTGAGCAGCGCTGCCGCCAGGGTGAGCTGGATTTGCTGTACTGCGCGCCCGAGCGCCTGCTACAGGAACGCACGCTGGCGTTGCTGGCCCAGTGCCGTGTGGCTCTTATTGCCATTGATGAAGCGCACTGCGTCTCACAGTGGGGACACGACTTCCGGCCGGAATACCAGCAGCTCGCGCAGCTGGCCACGCGATTCCCGCAGGTGCCGCGCATCGCGCTGACTGCCACGGCCGACGAGCGTACGCGCAAGGACATCGCGCACTGCCTGCAATTGGCCGACGGACAGACCTTCATCAGCGGTTTTGATCGCCCCAACATCCATTACGCGATTGTCGAGAAAACCCGGCCGCGCGAGCAGCTGCTGGAATTCATCCGCATGCAGCCTTCAGGGGCGTCGGGGATCGTCTACGCGCTCTCTCGCAAAGGTGTCGACGGGCTCGCCGAGTGGCTGAGCCAGAAGGGTCTCACGGCGTTGCCGTATCACGCCGGCATGAGTGCGGCGGATCGACAGCGCCAT
>JBDNBC010000219.1:0-4783 GCA_039768115.1 Oceanococcaceae bacterium | reverse complement strand
TCGAGGTCATCAACGACCACGCACAGGTTGTAGGTCGGCGTACCGTCACTGCGGGCGATGATCAGGTCATCCAGCTCGTCATTGGCCACCACAATCGGGCCCTTGACCAGGTCTTCCCATTGCACCGCCCCGCCCTGCGGGTTGCGGAAGCGCACGACCCGACCCGGCCCTGGTTCCAGCCCGCGCTCACGGCAGTGCCCGTCATAGCGGGGTTTTTGCCCGGACTGCATCTGCGCCTCGCGCAGTGCGGTCAGGCGTTCGGGCGAGCAGTCGCAGGCGTAGGCGTGGTTATCCGCCAGCAACTGCTGCACTACCGCGGCATAGCGATCAAAACGTGCGGTCTGGAAAATTGGCCCCTCGTCGTAGTCCAGGCCCAGCCAGTCCATGCCGTCGAGGATGGCCTGCACCGCCTCGGGTGTGCTGCGCTCGCGGTCGGTGTCCTCGATGCGCAGAACAAAGGTGCCCCCGGTCTGGCGGGCGTAGAGCCAGTTGTACAGTGCCGTGCGCGCGCCACCGAGATGCAGATATCCCGTGGGACTGGGGGGAAAACGGGTGATGACGGTCATGCGGTCGGCAGCGGGGATCGGCCGCGCATTGTAGGCAATCCCGCCGCCGTGCCGGGTTGATCCCCGGCGCACGGGCGCCCCGGTTCCCGTGCTGAGCGCCGCTCATTGAACCAATTCTGGCCGGGCAGACTCGGATGGCCTTTCCGCGTTGCCGCGTACAGCAAACGTACACTTCGTTCATGAACACCCGACTCTTTCCCATCGCTCTGCTCTTCCTCGTCGCCAGCGCGGCCTCCGCGCAGGGCCCGATCCCGGTGCACGTCATCACACCAACGGCCACGACGCTACGCGACACGCTGCGCATGCCCGGCACTGTGCTCGCGCGCGAAGCCATCACCCTGCGCGCGCCGGTGAGCGAGGTGGTCAACGCCGTGCATTTCCGCGAAGGGGAACGCGTCGAGGCCGGAACCTTGCTGGTCGAACTGGTCCGTGCGGACGAAAAAGCCATGCTGGCCATGGCGACAGCCGAGCGCGAAGACGCGCGCCTGGCACTCAAACGCATTGATGAGCTGGCGCGCAGCCGGGCCGTATCGCAATCTGATCGGGACACCGCCAAGGTTCGGGTGCTGTCCGCCGACGCACAGGTCGCCGCGGCCCAGGCGGCGCTGGCAGACCGGGAAATCCGCGCGCCCTTTTCCGGGCGGCTGGGGCTGAGTGATGTCGCCGTCGGCAGCTATCTCAGCGCGGGCGACATGATTACGACTCTGCACGATGTCTCCGAACTGGAAGTCGAGTTCGATCTGCCGCAAGCCCAGCTGCCGCTGCTGACGCCCGAGGCGCAGCTGCGCTTTCGCCTGCCCTCCGGCGGCGTTGAGCGCTGGTGGGAGGCCACTCTGGCCAGTAGCGCCTCGGCGCTGGACATGCAGCAGCGTTCACTACGCATTCGCGCGCGGGCCGTAGCCGCTACCGAGCTGCGCCCCGGGCTCGCCGTTGTGGTCGAACTGCAAGCTGCGTCACGCGCCGCCTTGACCATTCCCGAGGCGGCCCTGGTGCCGCGCGGCGGCGAGCAATTCGTGTACCGCATTAATGCGGAGGACAAGGCGGAATTCGTCAAGGTGCAGACCGGCCAGCGGAACAACGGCCAGGTCGAGATTCGCGATGGGTTGACCGACACCGACCGGGTTGTGGTGCGCGGCGCCGACCGACTGCGGCCCGGCGGATCGGTCACGGTGCGCGCGTCCGCCGACGCGCCGGCCAGCACGTCCTGAGGCCGCGGCATGACCATCACTGATACCGCGGTGCGTCGGCCCGTACTGGCCACCGTTCTCAACCTGCTGCTCGTCGCGTTTGGTCTGGTCGCCTATGACCGCCTGTCGTTGCGGGAATATCCGGACATCGATGCCCCAGTGGTGTCGGTACGGACGAACTACCCGGGCGCATCAGCGGCCGTGGTCGACAACCAGATCACCGAAATCCTGGAAGACCGCATCGCCGGTGTCGAAGGCATTCGTTTTATTGCCAGCAGCAGCCAGGACGGGCGCTCGAACATCACCATCGAGTTTTCGACCGACCGCGATATCGACGGCGCCGCCAACGACATCCGTGACCGCATTTCCGGGGCCCTGAACAACCTGCCCGAAGAAGCCGATCCGCCCGAAGTCCAGAAAGAGGACGCCGACGCCGACGTCATCATGTGGCTCAACCTGACCGCCACCAACATGGATGTGCTGCAACTCACGGACTTTGCGCAGCGCAACCTGGTAGACCGCTTCTCGACACTCCCCGGCGCCGCCCGGGTGCGTGTGGGCGGCGGCCTGGAGTACGCCCTGCGAGTCTGGCTGAACCCGGAAGCCATGACGGCGCGCGGCATCACCACCGAAGACATCGTCAGCGCGCTGCGTGAAGAAAATATCGAGCTGCCCGCGGGTCAACTCGAATCCACCGAGCGGATTTTCCCGGCGCGGATCACGCGCGGTTACCGCGTGCCCGGCGACTTCGATGATCTGATTGTTCGCAACGATGGCGCGCTTGGCATCGTGCGACTCAGCGACGTGGCCCGCGTCGAACAGGGCGCCGTAGAGGATCGCACGCTGTTTCGCGGCAACGGCGAAGCCATGGTGGGCATCGGCATTACCAAGCAGTCCACCGCTAATACGCTTGAGGTGGCGCGTGCCGCAAGGGCCATGGCCGCACGCCTGAACCCCACCCTGCCCGACGGCATGACCATCCGCCAGAGCTATGACACCAGCGTGTTCATCCAGGCCGCCATCGATGAAGTGTGGAAAACGCTGACCATCGCCGTGGCGCTGGTCGTGGTGGTGATCTTCATCTTCCTCGGCACCTGGCGGGCGATGATCATTCCAGCGGTGACCGTGCCGGTGTCGTTGATCGGTACGTTTATCGCGTTGCTGGTGCTCGGCTTTTCGGTCAACTTGCTGACCTTGCTCGCGCTGGTGCTGGCGGTGGGCCTGGTCGTCGATGACTCCATCGTCATGCTCGAAAACATCCACCGACGCACCGAGCTGGGTGAATCGCCGCTGGTCGCGGCCTTTCGCGGCGCTCGCCAGGTGGCTTTCGCCGTGGTGGCCACGTCGATCGTGCTGACCGCCGTGTTCGTGCCCATCGCCTTCCTGACCGGATCGCTGGGTCGGCTGTTCACCGAGTTTGCGCTGACCATGGCCGCGGCGGTGTTCTTTTCCACAATTGTCGCGCTGACGCTGTCGCCGATGCTGGCCTCGAAGCTGCTGAAAACCGCTGAGGATGGCGGCAACACGCCCCTGATCGACTCGGCGTTTCAGAAGCTGGCACGCGGATACCGGCGCTATCTTGACCGTGCGCTGGCGCATCCCGTGATCGGCCTGGCCGCCTTCGTGGTGCTGCTCGGCGGCAGCGTCTTCGTGTTCCAGCAGTTACCCAGCGAATATGCACCGCGCGAAGACCGTGGCGCATTCTTCATTCTGATCAACGGGCCGGAAGGCGCAAATTTCGACTACATGGCCGACTACGCCGCCCAGGTCGAAGACCGGCTCATGCCGCTGGTCGATTCCGGCGAGATTTCCCGCCTGCTGATGCGCGCGCCGCGCGGCTTTTCGGTGGAGCGCTTCAGCGATGCGATTTCCATCATCGTGCTCAACGACTGGGCCAGCCGGCGCAGTGCCTTCGAGATCATGGACGACGTGCGCGACCGTCTGCATGACCTGAGCGGCGTGCGCGCCATCCCGATCATGCGCCAGGGTTTCGGCCGCGGTGTGAACCAACCCGTGCAGTTCGTGATCGGCGGTGGCGACTACGATGACCTCGCCGCCTGGGCCGAAACGCTGCAAACCGCGGTCGAAGAGCGGGGTCTGCCGCTCACCGGCGTGGACTTCGATTACAAGGACACCCAGCCGCAGCTGGAAATCGACATCGATCGGGACGCCGCGACGGCGGCCGGCGTGCGCGTCGACGACATCGGCCTGACCTTGCAGACCTTGCTTGGCACCCGGCGCATCACGACCGTCATCGACCGCGGCGAAGAGTACGACGTGATCCTGCAGGGGGTGCGTGGCCAGTTCATGAACCCCCAGGACATCGGCAGCATTCATGTGCGCTCACTGACCAGCGGCGCATTGATTCCGCTGAGCAACATCGTCACGGTCCGCGAAGTCACCGGCGCCGCCACGCTCAACCGCTACAACCGCGTGCGCGCCGTCACCCTGTCGGCCAACCTGGAAGAAGGGGCGTCACTGGGGCCCGTACTGGACGAGCTGACCGCGCTGGCCCGCGAGGTACTGCCGCCGGAGGCCGTGTTTGACTACAGGGGCCAGTCGCAGGATCTGCAGGAATCGTCGGCCGATATTGTGTTTATTTTCGCGCTGGGGCTGGTCGTGGTGTTTCTGGTGCTGGCGGCCCAGTTCGAGAACTGGCGGCATCCGCTGGTCATCATGCTGACCGTACCTCTGGCCATCGCCGGCGCCCTGGTCGGCATCTGGCTTACGGGTGGCTCGCTCAATATCTATAGCCAGATTGGCCTGATCATGCTGGTCGGTCTGGCCTCGAAAAACGGCATCCTCATCGTCGAGTTCGTGAACCAGCTGCGCGATGAAGGCGCCGCATTCCGCGATGCGATTATTGAGGCCTCCGGCATCCGCCTGCGCCCGATTGTGATGACCGGCATCACGACCGCCGCAGGCGGCATCGCGCTGCTGCTAACCAGTGGCGCCGGCGCCGAAACCCGCAGCGCGATTGGCGTGGTGGTGGTATTTGGCGTGCTTGCCGCAACTCTTTTCACGCTGATG
>JBDNBC010000218.1:0-16519 GCA_039768115.1 Oceanococcaceae bacterium | reverse complement strand
TGCAGCACAACGACCGAATCGGTATCGGCCGCCATGTGCTGCGCTATGTCGATGATGAAGCCGCTGATGCCACCATGGTGGTCTCTCTCAGTGAAGACCTGGGTGATCTGGGCTGGGTTGATGCAAATGCGCCGGTGCACGCCGATGCGCAGCCTGATGCGGCGCCGACTGAGGCCACGGCAGAGCCCGCACCCGCTCCCGCAGCCGACCCGGTTGTGCCGTCGGCGCCCACAGCGGCCGAGCTCGCGGCCAGCGAGCCCCTGCCCGCCGCGCAACTGGAGGGGGGTGATCCCGCGGCCCCGGCGCTGCCGCTGAACCGGAACCTCACTGCCGTCGGTCGTGCCGATCAGCAGCTGCTGGCCGTTACCCGCCGCCCGGGCGGTTACACCGCAGTGCCAATTTTTCAGCGTGACGGCTCGGGCATCACGGTTAACGGCCAGTCGCTGTCGGCATCAGGGCAGGTACTGCAGCCCGGCGATGTACTGCGAGTGGATAACCGGGAGTATCGATTTGCTTTCGCGGCCGCTGACTAGGGACGGCGGCGCAAGCCATGGGCAACGCGCCCGCCCAGCGCCGTCAAGAGCTCGTAGGGGATGGTGCCCGCAAGGGCGGCGACCTCACTGACCGGCAGGGCATTCCCGCCCCAGACCCCGAGCCAGTCTCCCGCCCGCACGGTGCTGGTCGCCGGTAGCTCTACCGTCAGCATGTCCATCGATATGCGGCCGCGCAGAGGCAGGGCGCGTTGCTGTTGATCGCGCAAATGGAAGCGTGTGCCGCCAAGGCATCGCGGAACGCCATCGGCATAACCAGCGGCGATAACCGCGATCCGGGTGTCGGCCGGGGCTCGCCATTCACCGCCGTAGCCCACACAATCGCCGGCACGCAGCGGGCGTACCGCCATGACCCGCGCCTCGAGCGCCAACGCCGGACGTAGCACGTCCGCCTCGGCTCCGCGCGCATTCCCGGAAGCACGGGCGTCAGCCAGCGGGTTGACGCCATACAGCGCCAACCCCGGACGCACCACCCCGCGGCGTGTTTCCGGCCAGGCCAGCAAGGCTGCCGAGTTAGCAATGGATACGGGGCAATCCGGGGCCCACATCTGCGCTGCGGCCAAACGCGCCAACTGAGTGCGCGTGAGCGGGTGAGCCGGCTGGTCCGCGCAGGCCAGGTGGGTCATCAGGCCCTGACACTGCTGCGGATGTTGCTGTGGCTGGCGCTGCAATTGCACCCACTCCTCGGCATTGAATCCCAGCCGTCCCATCCCGGTATCGAGTTTGATCCAGTACTGCGGCGCGTGCGCTCGTTGCTGAAGCTGCTCCCACTGCCAGCGCGCGTGCACCACCACCTGTAGCGCGTGGCGCAGACACTGATCCCAATCGGCGGCGTCCTGCACGCCCCCCAGCACGCAGATAGGGGCACCCACGCCGGCCTCGCGCAGTGCGACACCCTCGCTGATCGCCGCGACCGCAAAACTGTCGGCCTGGGATCCCAGCGCGGCAGCCACCGTGGCTGCCCCGTGGCCATAGCCATCGGCCTTGACCACCGCCATGATGCGCGTGCCGGGCGCCAGCGCCCGCAGATAACGAAGATTGTGCTGCAGTGCGGTGGCATCCACCACCGCCCGCACCCGACCCGCGCTCGGCACCTCCGCGGTCACCACGGGCGCCGAGGGAGTCGAACCCACGGCCATTGAGGACTGGCGTTCAGCCATCAAATTCCGGCTCGTAGGCGTAGGTCGCGAGATTTTCGAAGCGCGTCAGCTTGCCAATGAAGGAGGTACGCACCGTGCCAATCGGCCCATTACGCTGCTTGACGATGATCAGCTCCGCAGTGCCCTTGTCCGGGCTGTCCTCGTTGTAGACCTCATCCCGGTAAATAAAGGTGATCAGATCGGCATCCTGCTCAATACCGCCCGACTCGCGCAGATCCGACATGCGCGGCCGCTTGTTGTCACGCGACTCCACGCTGCGGTTCAGCTGTGACAGCGCGATCACCGGGACTTCGAGCTCCTTGGCCAGGGACTTCATGCCCCGCGAAATCTGGGCGATGTCATTAGTGCGGTTTTCTTTCGACCCCGGTACTTCCATCAGCTGCAGGTAGTCAACGAGAATCAGGCCAAGGCCGTGCTCACGTTTGATCCGCCGCGCGCGGTTACGCAGCTCCTGCGGCGACAGGCTGCCGGTGTCATCGATGATGATTTTCGCGTCCTGCAGTGTGGTCGCGGCCGAGTTGATGCGCGCCCAATCTTCAGCGGTCAACTGGCCGCTACGCATGTGCTGCTGGTCAATACGGCCATGCGATGCAATCAACCGCATCGCCAACTGCTGCGCGGGCATTTCCAGCGAGAAGACCGCGACGGTCACCTTGCTGTGCAACGCGGCATGCTCTGCCCAGTTCATCGCCAGGGACGTCTTGCCCATCGCCGGTCGGCCAGCAACGACAGCCAGATCCCCCGGACGTAATCCCGTGGTCATTTCATCGAACCGGGTGATGCCGGTCGGCAGTCCGGCGACCCCCTTGGATTCCGATACGAGGCGGATCTCTTCGACGGCCCCCGGCAGCAGCTCATTGAGCGGCACCGCCTGCTGCTCGGTTCGTGAGCGCTTGTCGGCAATCTGGAACACCTTCTGTTCGGCGAAGTCCAGCAGCTCCTGGGTATCGTCGGCATCCCGCGCATAGACCTTGTCGATGATCTCCGTCGAGGCGGAAATCAAGGCACGGCGGATGGCATGCTCGCGCACGATGTCCGCATAGGCGGTGGCGTTGACCGCCGTCGGCGTCTGTCGGGCCAGCTGAATCAGCCCGGCCAGCCCGCCGCAGCCTTCGAGGTGTCCGCGGCTCTCGAGTACTTCCGAGACGGTGACCGGATCTATCCCCTGACCACGGCGACCCAGCTCGGCCGCCGCGCGCCAGACATTGGCGTAATCGCGGTTGTAGAAATCATCCGCCACCAGGCGCTCGGCGATGGCATCGAAATGGCGCCCTCCCATCAACAGGGCGCCAAGCACGCTCTGCTCGGCGACCGGATTATGAGGAACGGCCTTCAGGCCGCGGTTTAGCGTTTCATCCATGGCGTGAGTGTACTGCGCACAAAAAAGCCGATGACGGAGACCCGCCATCGGCCATGAACCGCGCCGCGTTCCCGCCCTACGGCGGTAACGCGCGTGATCAGTTCGCTTTTTCGGAAACGATGGCGACGGTGATGCTTGCTTCCAGATCCGGATGCAGCGCAATAGTCGCCGGGAACTCGCCTACATCACGCAGGGCGTGATCGAGCTGCACTTCCTTGGCTTCAAAGGCGATACCAGCAGCCTGAGCCGCATCGGCAATGTTCGCCGCCGTGACCGAGCCGTAGAGCTTGCCTTCGTCCGAGGCCAGCGCCTTGACCGTGACGGTTTTGCCGTCAATGTCCTTATGGCGCATTTTCGCGGCATTCAGCGAATCCTGCGCAGCCTTGATCAGGTCCGCACGACGAGCCTCAAAAGTGGCGACATTGTCCTTGTTGGCTGGCAGGGCCAGGCCTTGGGGAATCAAGTAGTTGCGGCCGTAACCAGCGCGCACCTTCACGGTGTCACCCAGGTCGCCCAGATTGCGGATCCGCGAGAGCAGAATAACTTGCATGAGCGCTGCCTCTTAGAAATGACGATCGGTGTAGGGCAGCAAGGCGAGATACCGGGCTTGCCGGATCGCTTTGGCCAACTTCCGCTGGTAGCGGGCTTTGGTGCCGGTCACACGGCTCGGCACGATCTTGCCGTTCTCAAGGACGTACTGCTTGAGCAGAACCAGATCCTTGTAATCGATTTCGGTGATGCCTTCGGCTGTGAACTTGCACACCTTGCGGCGGCGGAAATAACGCGCCATCAGTTGGCCTCCTGCTTGCTGTCATCGGTGCTGTCCGCAGCATCCTTGTTGTCATCAGCGTTTTCATCGCTGCTGTCATCGGAATCGCGGGACAGATCCGCCTGAGCCTTGGCTTTGGTCGCCTGCTTCAGCTCTTCTTCCTTGGCCAGCGGAGATTGCTCAGTGATCGGCCCGTCGCGACGGATCACCAAGTGCCGCAGGATCGCATCGTTGAAGCGGAAGCTTTGCACCAACTCGTCCAGCGTTTCCTGGGGGCACTCGATGTTGATCAGGGCGTAATGCGCCTTATGCAGCTTCTGCAGCGGGAAAGCCAGCTGGCGCCGCCCCCAATCCTCACGGCGATGGGTGTTGCCACCGGCGGCCTCAACGGCGGCCGAGTAGCGATCGAGCATGGCGTTGACCTGCTCGCTCTGGTCCGGATGAACCAGAAAGACGATTTCGTAATGTCGCATGGGATCCTTGTGGATGTACATGGAAAAAGTACAGTCCCCCGCATCGTGATTCCCGCGGTGGGACAAGGGTTGCCTGCACCAACGGCGGGCAGCCGGACATTATACGGCGGTGATGGGCCCCATCACAAGGCGTCACCCCTGCCACGGCGCTGGCGCTGGCACTCGTAGAGAGCGACGCCCGCAGCCACCGAGACATTCAGGCTGCTCACTGACCCGCGCATGGGCAGCGCCAGCACGCGGTCACAATGGCTGCGCGTAAGCCGGCGCAAGCCCTGCCCTTCATTGCCCAGGACCAGCGCCAGTGGGCCGCTCAGGTCGCCGTCATACAGCTCAGCCTCGGCCTCGTCAGCC
Organism: Oceanococcaceae bacterium; assembly: GCA_039768115.1. Taxonomy (GTDB): domain Bacteria; phylum Pseudomonadota; class Gammaproteobacteria; order Nevskiales; family Oceanococcaceae; genus MS8. The sequence continues at coordinate 11,855 of JBDNBC010000218.1, read as the reverse complement.
AGACCGACGATCTGCACCCCGCGCGCCTGCAAGGTGGAAAGCGCCGCCACGAGGTTGGGCACCACGATGACCGGCAGCGATTCGGCCGCTCCGGCGGCGGTGCGGCTGACCACCGCGGTAACCGACGCACCACGACCGCGCGGGATCACCACCGCGTGCGCGCCGGCGCCATCGGCACTGCGCAGGCAGGCGCCCAGATTACGCGGATCTTCCACGCCGTCGAGAACCAGAAGCAGCGGATTGGTATGCGCGGCAAGAACGGTATCCAGCGTGTGCTCGGTGGCTGGCAGCGCCGCCGGCGCGCGGCGCCAGCCCAGCACACCCTGATCCCGCAGTCCGGCGGGCACCGCCACCAGCAGGGCGGTGCGGTCGGCACGTTGCACCGGCACGTTGCGTTGTGCAGCCGCATCGAGGACGGCCTGCTGCCGCCGGTTCAAGCGACCAGCAATCAGCAGAAGGCGCTCTACCTGGCCCGCCTCAATTGCCGCCAGACAGGCGTGAATGCCGGCCAGGTCTGCCGGACGTCCATCCGCCATCGCCGGCTCAGGAACCGAGATATGGAGGCGGGGTATAGGCCGCGCCTTCGTTACCCTCAACAACGGCCTTGATGACGACATCGACCCGGCGATTGCGGGTACGACCGGCCGCCGTGGCGTTGTCGGCGATGGGCTCGCGTTCGCCGCGCCCTTCCGTCAACAAACGGTCGGCGATAACGCCATTCCCGCGCAGTACCTGCAGCACGCTGGCAGCCCGCCGCTCGGACAGGCCCTGGTTGTAGGCATCGCTTCCCGTGCTGTCGGTATGGCCGACCACATGAATGACGGTCCGGTCGTAGTCCTTCAGCACCTCGGCGATCTTGGTATAGGTGGCCAGCGCGTTCGACTTGATGTCCGCCTTATCAATATCGAACGACACGTCCGACGCAATCCCGATCTTCAGCGAATCATCGGCCAGTCGCGTGATATTGAGCTCCTTGCGCGCGGCTTCAGCGGCCAGTTCACGCTCCAGCTCGGCCTGCTGCTTGTCCATGTAGTTGCCGACGGCTCCACCGGCAATCGCACCGACGACCGCTCCGATGTAACGACCTTTGTCGCCATCCACCTGGTGCCCCGCCACGGCTCCAATCAGTGCGCCCACGGCGGCGCCGGTCTTCGCCCGTCGATTGGGATCGTCTGCCGCACAGCCCGCCACAACCACGCTTCCAGCGAGGGCCATGATCAGCAACGCGCGACGCGGCGAAGGGGCGGCCACAGGATGGGGTAAAGAATGTGGGGTCGAATTCATCGGTTATTCCTTTTGCGGTTATGGCGCCGTCCACCGGTCGGCGCATCGGCCAGAACCAGATCCAGTTTGCGTGTCGCCGGCTCTGCTGCAGCAATTCTGACATCCAGCGGCTGACCCAATGTGAAAGTCTGACCGCCACGACGCCCACGCAGGCACTTTCGATCCGGGTCATACACGAAAAAATCCCCGCCAAGCTGACTGATATGCACCAAGCCCGACAAGTTGAATTCGCCCAGTTCGACGAACAGGCCGAATTCCGCGACGCCGGTCACCGTGCCAGCGAACACCTCCCCCACCCGTTGCGCCAGAAAATCAATCTTCATCGCCTCGATGACGGCCCAGGCCGCCTTGTCTGAGTGCCGCTCGCGGGTCGAGCACTGCAGACCCAGCTCCTCCCATTGCTCGCGCGGCAGAGACGGCCCGCCAAGCATGGCGTAGAGCGCTCGGTGCAGGAGCAGGTCCGGATAACGCCGGATCGGCGAGGTGAAATGCGCGTAGTCCTCCAGTGCCAGGCCAAAGTGGCCCGCATCCGAGGGGGCGTAGCGCGCCTGCATCAGGCTCTGGAGTACGGCGAGCTGAATCGCGCCGCTGTCGCTGCGTTCCTCAATGCTGCCCAGCAGCGCGGCGTAGTCGCGCGGCTGCGGAGAATCACCGCCCCCCAGGGTGATCCCCTTCCCGCCGAGAAACACCCGCAGCGCTTCGAGTTTTTCGGCCGACGGCGTCTCATGCACGCGCGCCAGAAATGGCTGGCTGGCCTTGCGCAGCGCCTTGGCCGCGGCCACGTTGGCGAGGATCATGCATTCCTCAACAAGGCGATGCGCGACCGTGCGCTCCGGCACGTGAAGATCTTCCACCCGGCCCTGGTCATCCAGACGGATCAGCAACTCGCGGCTGTCAAAATCCAGTGCGCCGCGACGCTCACGGCGCACCGACAGGGCCTGAAACAGTTTCTGCAGGCGTTTGACGTTCTTCACCACACCGCGATTCCACGACTCCGGGTAGCGATCCGCCGCCAGCGCCTCGGCCACATCGCCGTAAATCAGCCGCGCCTGCGAACGAATCCATGCCGGGTAAAACGTCGCGGATTTCAATTCTCCCTTGCTCGACACGTTCATCTCGCACACCAGCGCGGCACGGTCTTCCTGCGGCCGCAGGGAACACAGGTCATCAGACAGCCGCGACGGCAGCATCGGGATAACCCGGCCGGGGAAATACGTGGACGTGCCGCGCTGTCGCGCCTCCTGGTCGAGCACATCACCGGCGTGAACATGCGAGGTGACATCAGCGATTGCCACATAGAGGCGGAACGCGAGACCCCGTCGCTCGGCGAGCAGGGCATCGTCAAAGTCACGTGCATCGGCGCCGTCAATGGTGACAAACGGCTTGTCGCGCAAGTCCGTACGCGGCAGCAGCTCTGCCGGACCGGAAATGGCCTCGGCGGCCGCCAGCACCTCGGCGGGAAACTGGGTCGGCAGCTGGAATTCATCGATAATCGAGGCGATGCGCAGAGCCGCATCGGGCAAATCACCGAGCACTTCGACAACCTCGGCGCGGCCCGATTTCAGCTGCGCGCGAATGTACTGACCGTGGGCCAGATCATCGGCACCGACGAGTGGCCACTGACCATCGCGCACCGCCGACTCCACCGTCAGAAGCGTTTTCGCAGTGCGCTTGTCGACGCGGCCTGCCACAAGATCCTGCGCTGGCGCCGACTCCAGCTCGTAGCCGAGCACACGGCCGGCAGCGACGTCGACGCGCGTGAGGCGAATCGTCGCACCGTGCGGCGCGCGCGGCAGATCACGATCAATCTCGTAACGGGCGACGCCGTCCACGAGTTGCGCCAGGTCGGCGCCGCGCTGGCGGAGTAGCACCCGGGCACGTTGAGGGGGAGTTGACAATATTTTTTCCTTGGTTACTATGCGCGGCTCGCTGCCGAAGTGGCGGAATTGGTAGACGCGCTAGATTCAGGTTCTAGTAAGGGAAACCTTGTGGAGGTTCAAGTCCTCTCTTCGGCACCATTACAGATGAGAAAGCCCGCGTATCGCGGGCTTTTTTGTTTCTGTCGGTCAAACAGGCCGGTCTAGCATACCGAACGGATGCTCCAGGATGATGGTGTCGTCCCGATCGGGGCCCGTTGATACCAGTGTGACCGGCGCCTCAACCAGTTCTTCCATGCGCGCCAGGTAGCGCCGCGCATTGTCCGGCAGCGCGTCCATAGAACGCAGTCCGGCCGTGGTTTCAGACCAACCGGGCCAGTCTTCGTAAACCGGCACACAGCGCGCATAGGCCGACGCCCCATAGGGCCAGTGGCTCATCGGAACGCCATCGAGGGTGTATCCGGTGCAGATGCGCACCGTCTCCAACCCATCGAGCACATCCAGTTTGGTGATACACAGTGCGCCGATACTGTTGTTGATGACGGCGCGACGGGCCGCCACGGCATCAAACCAGCCACAGCGCCGCGCGCGACCGGTCGTCGCCCCCACTTCTCCGCCCTTGCGCGCCAGATGGCTGCCTACATCGTCATGCAACTCGGTCGGAAAGGGGCCCGATCCGACCCGCGTTGCATAGGCCTTGACGATGCCCAGCACCAGATCCACATCACGCGGCCCGAGGCCCGTGCCGGCGGCGGCTCCACCGGCCGTGGTGGTGCTCGACGTGACGAAGGGGTAGGTGCCGTGATCAACATCCAGCAGCGACCCTTGCGCCCCCTCGAATAACAGCGGCGCGCCAGACGTCCGTAGCGCGTGCAAATGCTCGGTAACGTCACAGAGCAGCGGTTTCAGCCAATCTGCCATCGCACGCACGGCCGCCTGCGTTTCCGCCAGGTCCACCGCGTCGACGCCGTAAAGCGACGTCAGCAAAAAGTTATGGTAGCTGAGCAATTCCGCGACGCGCCCATCGAGCGTGTCGGGCTCGAGCAGATCCCCGGCGCGGATGGCGCGGCGTGCCACCTTGTCTTCGTATGCCGGACCGATGCCACGACCGGTCGTGCCAATTTTCCCCGCTCCCCGCGCACGCTCGCGCGCCTGATCCAGCGCCACATGGCTGGGCAGGATGAGGGGACAGGCCATGCTGATGCGCAGGCGCGATTTGACGGCCACGCCGGTGGCTTCCAGCGCCTGCACTTCCTTCTGCAGATCCGGCACCGACAGCACCACACCATTGCCGATCAGGCAATCGACGCCCTCGCGCAAAATCCCCGATGGGATCAGATGCAGAACGGTTTTCTTGCCGCCGATGACCAGGGTGTGGCCAGCATTGTGGCCGCCCTGAAACCGCACCACGGCTCGACAATGCTCCGTGAGCAAGTCGACAATTTTTCCCTTCCCCTCGTCGCCCCACTGGGCGCCGATGACTACGACACTGCGATTCATTGTGGTATTGCCAGTAAGCGGTGCCCGTGCACCAGTCCGTCGTCAGTTAAGAGTCCACTGGTTGTCCTGCCGCTGCAGGCGTGGCCCTTCCCCCATCGATTCCCCGGGCAGTACCTGACGCACACAGCGCCCCTGCCCCCGCAACTCGGCAATATGCCGATGCAGCTCCGGGTCCGCGTCCGCGGGCGCCCAGATCACACTATCCGCGGTCGCTTCCTTTCGGTCGCCCGCGGCATATAAAACATTCAAGTCTGCTGAAAATCCGGTGGCGGGCCGACTCACACCGAACACTCGGCCAATGCCGTCATAACGCCCCCCGCGCGCGATCGCCTGCCCCTGGCCCACACGATAGGCCGCCCAGGTCACACCGGTTTCGTAGTGGAAACCACTCAACTCGGCCGCGTCCAGATGTTGTGGCATCGCCGGAAAGCGCGCGGCCAGCCGTTCACTGAGCTCCAGTAGCTCATCCAGGGCTGGATGCATTGCTTCCGGCAACTCGTCGCGCCGGGAGCGCAGCGTATCTGCCGTGCCGTGAAGGCCACACAACTGCACCAGCGCCGCGATCTGTTCATCAGTAAACCCGGCAGCGCGGGCCAGGTCGGTCACCTCCCCCGGGGCCTTGCGCTGAACCGCCGCCAGCAGCGGCGCATGGGCTTCCAGCGACACCCCCGGCAGTGCCGCCCGGACGATGCCCACATGGCCCAGATCAAGAGTGACGTCGGCACACCGCGCCGACTCGAGCACGGCGCACATCAGCGTAATCACCTCGATGTCGGCATCCAGGCCCGCAGACCCAAATACCTCGGCACCAAGCTGACGTAGGCTGCGCGGCCCGCCGAGCGCATCGGAATGGGTTCGCAGCACCGTGCCGAGGTAACACAGGCGACGAATGGCCGCGGCGTCCTGAGCGTAGCGATTGGCATCGATGCGGGCGGCCTGCGGAGTGATATCGGCACGGAAGCCAAGCTGGCGGCCATTGTGCTGATCCACCAGCGTGAAGGTCTTGCGTTCCAGACCCTTGCCCACGCCACTGTGCAAGCTCTCAGTGTATTCCAGCACTGGCGGCAAAATCAGGTCAAATCCATGCCGAGCAAAAACATCGAGAACATCCCGCCGCAGCGCGTCCAGTCGCCAGGAATCCGGGGGAAGCCATTCTTCTACCCCGTCCGGAAGTAACCAATGCATATCAGCTCGTCGTCAGTTGCAGGATCAGAACGCCCAGGCCCATAACCACCGCGCCAAACACGCGCAGCTGCCGGTCCGGCAGGCGGGCTACACCGAGCATCATGTGGCGCCACCGCGATGGCCCCAGAAAGGGGCCAATGCCTTCAATCACCATGGCCAGCGCCAGCGCCTTGAGGAACAGCTCGGTCACGACCGCGAGATGGACGTCGTCCGCGCGGTCTCAGCACACGGAAAATCGCCGCTACTTGCCGCCACGCGAATCACGGAAGTACCGGAACAGCTCGCTGTCCGGCTCCAGCACGAGCAGATCGTCCTTACCGGACAGGCCCGTACGGTAGACCTCCAGCGAGCGGTAAAAACTGTAGAACTCGGCATTTCGACCGTAGGATTCGGCATAGATGGCCGTCGCTTTGGCGTCACCATCACCGCGCAGCAGCTGCGACTCACGATAGGCATTGGCGAGAATCACTTCACGCTCGCGATCGGCCTCGGCACGGATACCCTCCGCCACCTCACGACCGCGGGCCCGAAGGTCCGACGCCACACGCGTCCGCTCGGCCCGCATCCGCGCATAGACCGAGTCGCTCACGGTATCCGGCAGGTCGATCCGCTTGACCTGAACGTCGACCAGTTCGATGCCCAGCTCATCTACCTTGCCAGAGGCCTCGGCACGCAGCGCTTCGACCATGGCGCGGCGTTCACCCGATACGGCTTCCTGGATCGTCCGCGTACCAAATTCGTTACGCAGCCCGCGGCTGATGATGTCCGAAAGACGCTCGAGAGCAACATTCTCGAATCCACCGGTTGCCCGGTAGTACCTGCCGACATCCTTGATGCGCCACTTGGCGAAGAAGTCCACCAGAACGTTCTTCTTCTCCAGCGTCAGGTAGCGCTCCGGTTGCTTGTCGAGCGACAGAATGCGCCGGTCGAAATAGCGCACGTTCTGAATGACCGGCACCTTGAGATGAAAGCCCGGCTCGTAGTCCGTGCCCTTGATTTCACCGAGCTGAAGCACGACCGCATATTTTCGCTCGTCGACGATAAACACGGCGTCGATCAACAAGCCGATCGTAACGGCCAACACGATCAAAGCGGTAATGGATTTACCTGGCATTAGCGACGTCCTCTTTCACGAGCCAGATTCCGCGCATCCTCGAGGGCGGTACGCGGGCTGGAGGTGTTGTTACTGCTCGAGCTACCAACCGCCGATGACGCGCCGGGAACCGTGCGCGCTGCGCCAGCTCCACCGCCCGTCATGCGGTCCAGTGGCAGATACATCAGCGGGGCGCTGTCAGCATCGACCAGAATCTTGCTGGTATTGCCCAGCACGTCGGCCATGGTGTCCAGATAGAGACGCTCCCGGGTGATTTCGGGGGCGGCTTCAAACTCGGTGCGCAGCTGATCAAAGCGGGCAGCGTCACCGGCCGCTCGCTCGACCACCCGGGTCAGGTATCCATTGGCTTCAGCAAGCAACCGGGCGGCCTCACCTCGAGCAACGGGGACAACTTCGTTCGCATAAGCCTCCGCCTCGTTGATCAGCCGCTGCTCGTCCTCACGGGCCTTGATCGCGTCGGCGAAGGCTCCCTGGACCGGTTCGGGGGGCTGAGCATCCTTGATGTTGACCTCGGTCACGATCAGCCCGGTACCGTAGTCATCCAGTGTCTCCTGCAGCTGCAGCTTGGTCCGCTGCGCCACTTCCTCACGACCCGCCGTCAGGATGAAGTCCATGCTCGACCGGCCAACGACCGCGCGCAAGGCACTTTTCAGCCCGTGGCTGAGTGTCAGGTCCGGGTCGCGGGCGTTGAACAAGTAGGCAGACGCATCGGTAACGCGATATTGCACGCCCAGATCGAGGTCAACGATGTTCTCGTCCTGAGTCAGCATGACCAATCGGTCAGTGACGTTACGCACGCCATCGACGTTGACCTTCTCCACCGACTGAATCGGCCGCGGCACATGCCAATGCGGACCTTCGCCCTGCACTGCCAAAAATTTGCCGAACTGCAGGACCACGGCGCGTTCACCGGGCTGGACGATGTAAAAGCCGGAGGCCAGCCAGAGTACGCCAACGACACCGGCGACCAGGCCAATCACACCTTTCGGGATGCCTCCGCCGGCGCCACCCGAGCCTTTGCCATTGGCACCGTTACCACCACCAAACCGCTGGCGCAGCTTGCGAAACATCTCTTCCAGATCCGGCGGCCCCTGCTGTTTGTCCCAGGGGTTGTTCGAGCCAGGCTCGTTCCAGGCCATGTATCACTGCCTTCGATAATGAGTAGAAATTGTCGCATGAACAGCGCAACAACTGCGGCCATGCTCAGATATTCGGCGATGGCACCGGGAGATTGCGCGCCGCTCGGCGCAGGTCATCAACATCCCACCCGCTTTCACCGCACATGCGCATCAGCACGTCAGCTGGCATGCGCACACTCAGATGCCAGTGACCGGCGTCAGTTCCCTGCTCGGCCTGGACCGCACCGCTTTCGTGCAGCCGCGCGCGCAGGCGGCCGGCCTGTGGCGGCAATACCAACGCCGTCTCCGCACACGCACCGGCCAGGCGTTCAACGATGGTCTCACGCAGTGCGCCCAGACCCGCCCCGCTATGCGCCGACACCCACGCGCGCACTGCCTGACCGTCCGTATCACGCTCGATGAGCCCGGCTCGCTCGGTGGACTCGAGCGGGAGCAGGTCGGCCTTGTTGGCCACTTCCAGAACCGGGCAGCGGTCCGCGTCAATTTCCTCGAGCACCTCACGCACGGCATCGCGCTGCTCGTAGTTTTGCGGATCGGCCGCGTCAAACACCAGCAGCAGAAGGTCAGCCTCGGCAGCCTCCTCCAGGGTGGCCCGAAACGCCGCGACGAGCGCATGCGGAAGATCGGCAATAAACCCGACGGTGTCGGCCATTACCACATCGGGAAGCCCATCCAGATGCAACCGCCGAAGGGTGGTGTCCAGCGTCGCAAAAAGCCGATCCGCGGCATAGACCTCCGCTCCACTGAGCGCATTGAACAGAGTGGATTTGCCGGCATTGGTGTACCCGACCAGTGCTACGACCGGCACATCATTGCGCTGCCGGCGTGAGCGATTCAGTGCACGACCCCGACGGACATTGTCAATCTGCCGTTCGATCTGTGTCATCCGGGTCGCGAGCAGGCGCCGGTCGGTTTCGAGCTGTGTTTCTCCCGGCCCGCGCAAGCCCACACCGCCACGCTGACGCTCCAGGTGGGACCAGCCGCGAACGAGCCGTGTGGATAAATGCCGCAACTGCGCCAGCTCGACCTGCAGCTTGCCTTCAAAGCTGCGAGCCCGGCGCGCAAAGATGTCGAGAATCAGCCCATTCCGGTCGAGTACCCGGGCGCAGACAGCGCGCTCGATGTTGCGCTCCTGTGCCGGCGACAGGGTGTGATTGAAAATCACCAGCGTCGCCCCGCTGCTCTCGCGCAGGGCACCGATATCGTCCAGCTTGCCCTTGCCGACGAAGATCGCCGGGTCCGGCCGATGCCGGTTGCCGGTAATCACGCCGGCGATGTGGGCTCCGGTCGCCGCGACCAGCTCGATGAACTCCTCGCGTCCGGCAATGCCCCGCCCGCCCGGCAGGTCCATCGCGACGAGCACGACTGTTTCCGGCCCCTCGCGCGGCGCGCCCGAGGTCGGGCTGAGGCCCGAATGCCCCAGCTCGCCCTGGATGCGTTCCGCTTTACTCTTCGTTGTCAGTAGGAGCCTCACTGCCACCGAAATCCAGACGCACCGGGCGCTGCGGCACGATGGTGGAAATCGCGTGCTTGTAAATCATCTGGCTGACCGCGTTGCGCAGCACAACAACGAACTGGTCAAAGGATTCGATCTGTCCCTGCAACTTGATGCCATTCACCAGAAAGATCGCCACCGGTACGCGCTCGCGGCGCAGGGCATTTAAAAAGGGCTCTTGCAAAGTGTGTCCCTTGGACATTTGTTATTGCTCCGTGGGCCTCGCGGGCACCGTAGTGTTGTTGTCGGATTGTTGTGACTACGTAGTCTAGCAGCGAGTTCACTGCCCTCGCGGAGCAGCACAAGAGCGGGCCTGCCAGTCGGCAATGCATTCCAGCGCGGCATTCGTCAGGCCCGCGGCGTCGCTGTCCAGCCACTGCACATCGGGCAGACGCCGCAGCCATGTGAGCTGCCGTTTGGCGTACTGCCGGGTGGCGATAATGGCCCGTTCGATCGCCTCATCAGCGGTGTATTGGCCGTCCAGCGCTGCGAACAGCTGTCGGTAGCCCACAGCCTTCATGACCGGCAAACCCGGATCGAACGCCGGGCTGGCCCGTGCCGCCTCCACCTCTCGCCAGAGGCCTTCGTCGAGCATCTGTCGAAAGCGCCGGGCAATGCGTTCGCGCAACGTGTCGCGTGAAGTCGGCAGTAACGCCAGCAGCAGCATAGGACCCTTCCAGGGCACGCTGGTCGGATCACCAAAATGCGCCTCGCGACCGCGCCCGGTCTGGCGCAGAATTTCCAGCGCGCGGACGGTGCGCTGGCGGTCATGAGGATGGATGTGCTCTGCCGTCTGGGGATCAGCGGCTGCCAGCTCCGCGTGCAGGGCGGCCACCCCGTCCTGGTCGGCCCACGCCTCCAGCGTTGCGCGAATCAGCGGATCGGTTGCCGGCAGGGCATGGAGCCCTTCGCGCAGAGCCCGCAGGTAGAGAAATGTTCCCCCACAGATGATCGGCACGCGACCGCGCCGGGCGATGTCACGCAGGATCGGGCGCGCCATGTCCGCCCAGCGCGCGGCCGTGCAGACATCGGACCAGGGCAGCACACCAAGCAAGTGGTGCGGTACGCGCGCGACCTCATCGGCACGGGGCTTGGCTGTACCGATCGGCAGCCCGGCGTAAACCTGCGCCGAGTCCATGACCACGATTTCGCCGCCGAGCGCCTCGGCCAGATCGAGCGACAGCGCCGTCTTGCCGCTCGCCGTCGGGCCGAGCACGCAAACAATTGGCGAATCGCAGCCCTCAGCGCCCACGCAGGAACCAGCCATCCAGCTCGTCCAGCGCGACCAGCCGCCAGGTCGGCCGACCATGGTTGCACTGCCCGCTACGCGGTGTGGACTCGATTTGACGCAGCAAGGCATGCATCTCCGGATGCGTCAGCACCCGGCCGTGTTTGATGCTGCCCGCCTTGCAGGCATGGTTGCCAAGCGCCCGGTCGAGCGCATACTCGAGCCGGTGGATGTCGACGCCCTCACTGGCATGGACGTCGGCCAGCACATCGCGCACCAGTTGTTCGAGGTCGTAGCGGTCCAGCAATTGCGGTCGCGCCAGCAGGGCCATCTGCGCCGGCCCGGTTTCACGAACATCCATTCCCAGCGCCAACAGCCAGGCCTGCGCGTCCTCCAGCGCGGCCAGCTCGGCCGGGCTCGCACGCATTTCGAGTGGCACCAGCAGGGGCTGGGCACGCATGGTCTGTTCGCCGAGGCTGCGCTTGAGTTGCTCGAGCACGATGCGCTCGTGGGCCGCATGCATGTCAACCAGCACAAGGCCCTCGGTGTTCTGCGCCACGATGTAGGTCTGGTGCAACTGGCCCAGCGCAAACCCCAGCGGCGGTGTCTCCGCCAGTGCGAACTGGGTTCCGGGGCCGGGATCGGCCAGCGATGACCGGGCGCCCGCGCGGGCAGCCTCAGCCGCCCTTGCGGCACCGGATGCGACGCTGTAATCGGCTGCGGCATGCAAAGGGGGGGTCGGCTCGGCCACGGCCCACCGTTCCGCCATCTTTCCGGCAGCGTCTTGCGACGGCGGCGCTGGGGCGACAGCGGGCCCGTGATGGCGAGCCTGTGGTGGCGCGGTTGCCCCCTTATCCTGCAAGGGCGGATCAACGCTCAACGGCTGACGAATCGCCTCGAGCACGCTGCCACGCAAGAATCGAAAGATCTCCTGGCCGTCGCGAAAGCGGACTTCCTGCTTGGTGGGGTGAACGTTGACGTCGACGCCTTCCGTAGCCCCATCGAGAAACAACACATAGCCGGGCTGGCGAGC
>JBDNBC010000217.1:0-4227 GCA_039768115.1 Oceanococcaceae bacterium | reverse complement strand
GGATGCGCCATTGATGTCGACGGAAGATGCCGCGGAAGGGGTGGCCTCGTTCGTCGAGCGCCGTGCCGCCCGCTTCGTCGGACGCTGACGGGCGCCCCGGCGATCAGGGCGAGCCATGTTTGTTGATCCGCTGATCAACCTGAGTCTGGCGGCCTGTTTTGGCCTGCAACTGGTACTCAGCCTGGTTCTGCTGCCACTGGCCAGTCATGCCCGTGGCGCGCTGGCCGACGTCTTTTTTCGCGAACTGCTGCCGCGTGTGTTGCTGTTAGGCGTGTGTGTCGCTGCGCTGGCGGCATTGTTGCTGATCTGGCGTGACGGAGCGGCCACGCTCCTGGTCAGCTGTGTGCTGTTCCTGGCCCTGGGGCACGGACTTGCGCGGCACATGTTGCGCCTGCGCACGGTGGTTGCGCAGGCGCAAGCCGACCCGCAGCGCGTTCTCAAACCGATTCAGTTTCTGGCCAGTGCGCAGCTGGCGGTCGCCATGGTCAGCATTTTGTATACGCCCTGACGGAGAGTGGCCAGATGAGCAAACACATTGTCATTACCGGTGCATCAAGTGGCATCGGTCGGGCTACCGCCTTGCTGCTGGCGCAGCAGGGGCACACGCTGCAGTTGCTGGCGCGCCGCGAGGACGAGCTGGCTCAGGTTTGTGCCGAGATCACTTCGAGCGGCGGCACGGCGCAATATCACGTGATCGACCTCAACGACTTCGCCGCCATCGACGAGTGGCTCGCCGCACGGCAGCGTGCCAACGCGCCGTGCGACGTGTTGATAAACAACGCCGGCCGCTCCATCCGCCGCAAGGTGGCGGATTCACTGGACCGCTTCCATGATCACGAGCGGTGCATGCGCCTGAATTACTTCGCGGCGGTGCGCCTGACGCTGGGAGTCCTGCCCGGAATGATGGCGCGGGGCCGGGGGCACATCATCAATATCTCCACCTGGGGCACGCTGATGCCCGCACCACGGTTTTCGGCCTATGCGGCGAGCAAATCGGCGCTGGATGCGTTTTCGAATGCGCTGGGGTCGGAGATGCGTCATCAGGGCATCGCCGTCACCACCGTGCATTTCCCGATCGTCAAGACCCCGATGATTGCCCCGACCAAGGCGTATGCGCGCCTTCCTGGATTGAGCCCCGAACAGGCGGCAGGCTGGATCGACAGGGCGATTCGAAAGCGGCCCGCGCGCATCGCTCCGCCCTATGCAACGCTGGTGGGTCTACAACACACGTTCCTGCCGCGGTTGACCCAGCGCCTGGCCGGCGCCGCCAAGCTGTAAAGTCGTGGGGCGCGGCGGGCCGAATACGGCGGACGCCGGCCGACGCGGGGTTTAGCTGTTGGTGCTGCGTTGCGAGAGCAGTTCCGCGACGATGGGTTCCATGCGGGTCAAACCACCGCTGCGGCCGACGCTCAGCGCGTCATCAACACTTGCCCCCTTTTTCTGTGCCGCCAGCGCGAGCAGGGCGCCAACCCGGTTGCTACTGGCGCAGTGGACCAGCGATTTGCCGGGCGCGCCGTCCAGTAGTTCGAGCAGACGCTCCGCGTTGGCGTCATTGAGGTCCTGCGGCCCGGCCACCGGGATGTTGTGATAGGTCAATCCCAGTTTTTGCGCGGTGCCTTCTTCATCCCAGCTCATTTCGGCCGGCGGGCACAGGTTGATAATTTGCACGACATCCTCCGCGGCGGCCCGGGTCACAGCCTCCGGGCTTAGCGCGCCGGCGCAGATCAGGTTGTCCGTGGGGCGAAATTCGTAGTCAATACCAAGGCTCATGGCCATCTCCTTAGAGGGGCGGCAAAAAATGTCTGGATGCGGCGACAGTAGCAGGTTACGGTGCGGTTTCTCGCCTTTTGAAGTGCCGATGACGGCAAGCGAAGACATCAGCCCCGGTATAATCGGAGCATGGACAAAACGCGCCTGTATCGCATCACTTTTGCCTGCGAGGGTGACATTTACCAGTTGTGCGCGCGGAGCGTGGGGGCCAGCGACCTGTGGGGGTTCGTCGAAGTGGCCGAGCCGGTGTTCGGCACCCAGAGCACCGTGGTGGTCGACCCTTCCGAAGAGAAGCTCAAGGCACGATTTGCTGGCGTGGCCCGTTTTCATGTTCCCCTGCATGCCGTGCAGCGGATCGATGAAGTGCAGCATCTTGATGCAGCGGTGATCCGCACCCCGTCCGGCACCAAGGTCACGACCCTGCCGATGTACACGCAGCCGCCCAGCAAGGCCTAGGAGTGCAGGTTCACGTCCTCGGCAGCGGCAGTCGCGGCAACGCCATGGTCATTCAGGGGTCGGCGGGAGCCGTCCTGATCGACTGCGGGTTTTCACGCCGACGTGTCGAGGAGAGACTGGCCGCCATTGGTATCGCACCGGACACCATTTGCGGCGTGCTGGTGACTCACGAACACGGCGACCATGCCAGCGGCGCAGACATCGTCGCGCGGGCCTGGCAGGTGCCGCTGTATGCGACCTGGGGCACTCGGCAGTGCGCGCGTTGGAATGCCGGTGCCAACTTGCAGGTACTGACGCCAGGGCAGTCGCTGCGTTTGGCCGGACTGGATATTCAGCCCTATGCGGTCCCGCATGATGCGGCGGAGCCGGTGCAATTTGTGGTCGGTGAGGGCGGTCAGCGCATTGGTGTGCTATCCGATGCTGGCCATATTACCGCGCACATGCGTGAGGTCCTGGCGGGTTGTGATCTGCTGCTGCTCGAGGCCAATCATTGCCCCCGGATGCTGGCCGACGGCCCTTATCCACCCGCATTGCAGCGGCGCGTCGGTGGTGCCTGGGGTCACCTGAGTAATGCCCAGAGCTCGGAGCTGCTGTCCGTCATTGACCTCTCCCGCACCGCGCAGATCGTACTCACGCATTTGTCCGAACAAAACAACACACCCGAACGTGCCCGGGAGGTTATCAGCGCCGCGCTGGATGGCTGGACGGGCACCTTGCACACCGCGACGCAGGATCAACCGCTCGCCCTCACCCTTGATTGAGCGAACCCGACGATGTTCACGACCCTGATTCTGGGCGGCTCCGCCCTGGCCCCGCATCCGCTGGAGCAGCTGCGCCAACGCGTACACATGACCGGGGAGGGCATTTCGCTGGACACCGTTACCAGCGTGTATCTGCTGCGCAGTAGTGCTGCGCTGGACGGGCCCACATGCACCGACCTCGAAGCGCTGTTGCGCGGGCAGGCGGTTGATGCACTGCCGGCATCCGCACTGTGCGTATTCCCGCGGCTGGGCACCGTATCACCCTGGTCAAGTCAGGCGACCGACATCGCCCATTTGTGTGGTCATCGGGGCTTGCAGCGGCTGGAGCGCGGCCGTGTATTGGCGGTGCAAGGCGATCTTGCGCAGGCGCCCAAAGCGCGAGCGCTGTTGCATGACGCGCTGACCGAAGCCCTGTTCCCGGCGGACAGTCACTGGAACACGCTGTTCGCTGAGCCAGCGCCGCGGCCACTGGTGCGCTTCCCAACGGTAGATGAATCGTCCGCCGCCGCGATTCTGCATCATGCCGAGCAGGACCTGGGCCTGGCCCTGTCTGCGGATGAACACGACTGGCTGACCCGGGCCTTCGCAGCTAGCGGGCATGCACCGACGGATGCCGAGCTGATGATGTTCGCGCAGGTCAATTCGGAACATTGCCGGCACAAGATTTTCAATGCCGAGTGGACCCGCGATGGCCAGGCCTTCGATGCCTCGCTGTTTGCGATGATCCGGGAAAGTTACGCGGCGAGCCCGGCCGGCATTCTGTCTGCCTACAGCGACAACGCGGCGGTGCTGGAAGGGGCGGCGCCGAGCACGCGCTTTATCACCTCGGCGGAGGGCAGCTACACCGAGTTGCAGGACGTGCCCGCCATCGCCATCAAGGTGGAAACCCACAATCATCCGACAGCGATTGCACCGGACCCGGGAGCCGCGACCGGCGCCGGTGGCGAGATTCGCGACGAAGCCGCGACCGGGCGTGGCGGCAAACCCAAGGCCGGCCTGTGCGGCTTCAGCACCGCGGATCTGCAGTTGCCGGAGTTGCCGCAACCCTGGGAGACCGCGCGCACGCACCCGCCGCGCATGGCGCCGGCGCTGGAGATAATGACCGACGCCCCGCTCGGGGCGGCGCGCTACAACAACGAGTTTGGCCGGCCCAACCTTGCCGGCTACTTCCGCACGCTCGATCGTGTGCAGGACGGGCGCCGCTGGAGCTACGCCAAGCCGATCATGATTGCCGGGGGGC
>JBDNBC010000216.1:0-3353 GCA_039768115.1 Oceanococcaceae bacterium | reverse complement strand
GCGACCGACCTCTTGTTCTACGAGGGGCTTCACGGGGGATATGCCGACGACAGCATCAACCTGGCCCAGCACGTTGATCTGCTCATCGGGGTGGTGCCGATCATCAATCTGGAGTGGATCCAGAAGCTGCATCGCGACAAAACCCTGCGTGGCTATTCGCCGGAAGCGGTCATGAACACCATTCTGCGGCGGATGCCGGACTACGTGAACTACATCTGCCCGCAGTTCTCGCGCACCCACGTGAATTTTCAGCGGGTGCCCACGGTGGATACCTCCAACCCGTTCATCGCGATTGATGTGCCAAGCCCGGACGAAAGCATGGTCATCATCCGTTTTGCCAACCCCAAGGGCATCGACTTCCCCTACCTGCTGGCCATGCTGGACGGGTCATGGATGAGCCGGCCGAACAACATTGTGGTTCCCGGCAGCAAGATGGGTCTGTCGTTGCAGCTGATTCTGACGCCGATGATTCGCCGTCTGATCGACCTCAAGAAGCGCAGCTGAGATGACGGCCGGCCCGTTTCGCATCGTGTTCTTCGACCTCGATGGCACGCTGGTGGATACCGCGCCGGAAGCGGCCGAGGCGCTGAACCGGACGCTGCAGCGGCATGGGGTGCCGGCCGTGCAGCCGGAACAGGTTCGCCGCTGGTTTGGTCACGGCATGATTGCCTTGTTGCGCGAGGCGCTGGAGACCGTTGCCGCAGGCATCGAGCTGCCGCCGCGGGAGGTCGTCCAGGCCGAGTTCGCCGCGCATTATCGCGACACCAGCGGTCAGCGGAGTGTGCTGTATCCGGCCGTGCCGTCGACGCTCGCAGCGCTGGGCGAGCGGGGGATCAGGCGGGTACTGATCACCAACAAGGAAGAAGTTTGCGCGGCGCGGGTCATCGACAGCCACGGGATCGCGGGCCTGTTCGATGCGCATGTTTTTGGCGATACCTTCAGGGCGCGCAAGCCGGATCCCGGGGGCGTCATACATTACCTCGATGCTTGGTCCATTCCTGCCCGCGCTGCCGTGCTCGTCGGGGACTCAGAAGTTGATCTGGCCACGGGCCGCAATGCGGGGACGGCCGTATGGCTGGCGTCATATGGCTACATGCGCGGCGGCGATGTGGCCGCAGCCGGGGCCGATCGCGTCGTCGACCGGATTGACGCGCTGCTCGATCTCTAGGCAAAAAAAAGACCGCCGGTGTGCAAGGCAGCGGCGGTCCTAAAGGTCAAGGTCGTAAGTCTGGCCGGAGCCGAGATCTACAGGGGAGGACACTTGGGGAGTGGACCCTGACCAAGAGAGAAGAGATTCCAACACGAGCGATGAGATCCCGAGGGCGTGCTCATCACGTGGGTGTAGATTGCGCCTGGCGATGTCAATAAAACGTCAACGTCAGCATCACCATGTGCGGCCGCTCTGGTGCGGGCTGCGGCCTTAGGGAATCCCGAGCCATTTGTGTTGCTGCAGGCTGAGTCGCCACTGCGGATGGGCCTGACAGTAGGCCACCGCCGCGCGGGTGTGTTCGGCGCGCGCCGGGTCGTCTAGCGGCTGCAGGAAAAAGTGGCGGAAATCGAGCGACGCCAGGCGTTCCGGCGGTAACGCGGCCTGCGGAAAGATCAACTTGAGTTCGTCGCCCTGGAACTGGCGAAGCGGGGCATCGGCCTTCGGGCTGACGGTGAGCC
The DNA here is from genome assembly GCA_039768115.1 of Oceanococcaceae bacterium. Taxonomy (GTDB): domain Bacteria; phylum Pseudomonadota; class Gammaproteobacteria; order Nevskiales; family Oceanococcaceae; genus MS8. The sequence goes on along the minus strand of JBDNBC010000216.1, from coordinate 1,685 downwards.
AGTCGATGCCGGGAGGGGCGGGAAGCGTGCCATTGGTTTCAACCGCGATGCGAAAGTCCGCGGCGTGCAGGGCGTCGATCAGCGCGGTGTCAAGCTGGAGCAGGGGTTCGCCGCCGGTGCACACCACCAGCCGATGCTGGTGTTCGGCTGCGGGCCAGTGGGATGTGACGGCGGCAGCCAGCTCTTCGGCGCTACCGAAGCGCCCACCGCCAATACCGCCGGTGCCCACGAACTGGGTATCGCACCAGCGCGCGCAACTGCCCGGGCCGCGATCGCGCTGCGCTTCCCGGCCGCTCCACAGATTGCATCCGCTAAAGCGCAGAAATACTGCCGCATGCCCGGCCTGCGCGCCTTCGCCCTGCAGCGTGTAGTGCATCTCATGCACGCTGTAGGTGCGTCGGCGGCGGGTCATGGGCGGCTCACAGAGGCAGGGCCGGCGGTTGTCCATCGCGTATCCACAAGCTGCCGCAGCCGGGCGTGGCCAACAGATCGACGCGCGCCAGTGACGGCAGCAGCGCGCCGGCGTCGAGCCCAATCGCCTGCGCCAGAGCTGTGGTGTCGCCGCGCGCGAAGTCCGGGCCCAGCGCATCCAGTCGGTGGTGATCCAGCCGGGCGAAGAGGGGCGCGAAGAGTGCTTTGACGTCGCCGAAGTCGACCGTCCAGCCGCGCACGGCATCCAGGTCGGCATGCAGATGCAGGCGCAGGGTGTAGGTGTAACCGTGCAGCCGCCCGCGCGGGTCGCGAGAGGGTGCGCCGGTATGACGCGTGGCGCTGTCCAGTGTCATGTCCTTCCAGATGCGGAACCGCGTTCCGTCATAGCAGGCGCCGCAGCTGCCGGTTTCAAACACGGTGACCCAGCGCAGCCCGGGCAGGCGCTCCTGCAACTGCTGCCAGATCCAGCGCGCCAGATGCTCGCTGGTCGGATTGTCCAGCCCGGGGATATCGTTCAGGCAGTGGAAATGCAGCTGCTCCTGCAGCGGTGCCCAGGCCGCATCGATCTGTTGATGACGGACAGGGGCGTCGACATGCAGGACCGCCGCGAAGCTGTGCCCGTGCATGCGGCCGCACTTGTGCCCTGCGGGCACATAAGGCAGACGGTGCGCCGCCTGGAACTGATAGCGTCGCCAGAGCAGGTAGCGGCCATCGTCTGCCCGGCTGGCGCCGCTGTCGTCACGGCTGCGGAGATGGCCGCTGATGACCGCATCCGACAGCGGTAGCGCGGTGCAGATGTGCGCCAGCAAGGCCGCATCATCCGGGGTGGCGAGATGATCGTTGAGCCGGGTGTAATCGAAGGGCTCGACGGCGTTCCGCAGCGCGGCGGCAAAGTCGTTGACGGCGCTGCCCGGATATATCTCCGCGATGGCCGATTGCGGTACGCGCACGTCGGCCCGGAAATTATGGCCGTGCCAGTGGCGTGCCGGGTCGTCCGCGGCGGCTTCGGGTAGTTGACGGGCAGCGTGGAAGAGGGCGCGCGCGCTCAGCCATGAGGCGGACGCACAGGCGTTGGTGATCACCGCGGCGGCGCCGGGTCGGCCAGGCCGGCGTCGGCAAAGCCGCGCGCACGCAGCTGGCAGGCGTCGCAATCACCGCAGGGCCGGCCCTGCGCGTCAGGGTCATAGCAGCTCAGGGTCAGGCTGTAGTCCACGCCCAGCGCCACGCCCTGGCGAATGATGTCGGCCTTGCTC
>JBDNBC010000215.1:0-15637 GCA_039768115.1 Oceanococcaceae bacterium | reverse complement strand
GCAGACGAGTGGCGTTTCCGGGTGCTGCGGGCCGCGACAGCGGTACGCCGCGGCGGTGTGGTGCTGTACCCCACGGAAGGCGTGTGGGGCCTGGGCTGCGACCCGCGCCAACCGGTGGCGGCCCGCCGGCTGATGATGCTCAAGCGCCGGGATGAAGGCAAAGGGCTCATCCTGCTGGCGGCGCATGCGCAGGCCACGAGACCCTGGGAACAACGCGACATGCGCCGTTGGGCGCGCGCGACGGCCCCGCTTGCCGGCCGGTCCGTTCGCCGGGCGGCACTATCTTCCGGCGAACCGCGCTTCGCGTTGATGCCACCGTTATCCACCGCCGCCGATGACCGCGCCACCACCTGGCTGCGGCCCACGGGGGCATGCACGGCCCCGGAGCTGCGCGGGCGGCACCGTACCATCGCCATCCGCGTGACCCGTTACGGGCCCACACGAGCCCTGTGTCGCGCGGCTGGCGGCGTATTAACGTCCACCAGCGCCAACGTCTCCGGCGCCATCACGGTGCCCCTGCGCCGCTGGGCCGTGCTGCGTCGCTTCGGCCCCCGCGTCGACGCCATCGTCGGGCTGCCGCTGGGCGGTCAATCCCGCCCCAGCCGCATCTTTGATACCGTTTCGCAGCAATGGATACGCCACTAAGCACACTGGATCGCGCCCGTGACTCGTTGAGTCGCATACAGGATCACATTTGTGCGGCAATTGAAGGCGTCGAAGCCGGCCCGCAGCGCTTTGAATCGGACTCATGGGCGCGCATGGAAGGTGGCGGTGGTGTGAGCCGGGTGCTGACCAATGGCGCCACCATCGAGCAGGGCGGCGTCAATTTCTCCGCCGTTCATGGCGATCGCCTGCCGCCCTCGGCCACAGCGCGCAAACCCGAACTTGCCGGGCGTGCTTTCACGGCCATGGGCGTATCGGTGGTGATGCATCCGCGCAATCCGCACGTTCCGACCTCGCATTTCAACGTGCGTTACTTCGAGGCCGGGGACATCTGGTGGTTTGGCGGCGGATTTGATCTCACGCCCTACTATGGCGTGGTTGAGGATTGCCGGGAGTGGCACGCCGCCGCACAGCGCGCAGCCGGAACCGATTACGCGGAGTTCAAGGACGAATGCGACCGCTATTTTTACCTGCCGCACCGGCAGGAAGCGCGCGGGGTCGGCGGCATCTTCTTCGATGATTACGACCGCGGCGGTTTCGACAACGGCCTGGCATTGATTCAGCGCTGCGCCCACGAATATGCCGCGGCCTATGCCGCCATCGTCGGGCGTCGCCGGGACACGCCGCATGGCGATCATGAACGACAGTTTCAGTTGTACCGCCGCGGTCGCTATGTCGAATTCAACCTCGTCTACGACCGGGGCACGCTGTTCGGGCTGCAAAGTGGCGGTCGCACCGAGTCGATCCTGATGTCGATGCCGCCTCTGGTGCGCTGGCAATACGACTGGCACCCCGCCGAGGGCAGTGCCGAAGCTGCGCTGTACACCGACTTTCTCCCGCCGCGCGACTGGCTCGGCCTCAAGGACACCACGCGCGCATGACGCTGACCGAACTTCGCTATGCCGTTGCTCTCGATGAGACCCGGCACTTCGGCCACGCGGCGGAACGCTGCTTTGTCAGCCAGCCCACGCTATCGATCGCGATTCGCAAGCTGGAGGATCGGCTTGGCGTCACCCTGTTCGAGCGCCACCGGGGGCGTGCGGAGGTGACCCCGGTCGGCCGACGGATTCTGGATCAATCACGACGCGTTCTGGCCGAAGCCGCCCTGCTCGAAGAGATCGCCGCCGGTGCCGTCGACGAACTCAGCGGCCCACTGCGCCTGGGAGCCATCTATACCGTGGCCCCCTATCTGCTGCCCAACCTCGTGCCTGGCCTGTCGCGGCTAGCGCCGAACATGCCACTGATCATCGAGGAGAATTTCACCGACACGCTTTCCGAGCGGCTCCGTCAGGGGGATCTGGACGTTATCGTCATTGCCCTGCCCTTCGATCCCGCCGGCGTGCGCGTGTGGCCGCTGTACGAGGAGGAATTCGTGGTGGCCATGTCGCCGCAGCACACCCTCGCCGACGAACCGGCCATCGACCCGGCCGAGCTCGCGGAAGAGCGACTGCTGATGCTCGGCCCTGGCCACTGCTTTCGCGATCAGGTTCTCGCTGCCGTCCCCAATGCCGCCAGCCCGGCCGAATTCGCCAACCCCTTGCAGGGCAGCAGCCTGGAAACCATCCGCCACATGGTCGCCAGCGGCCTGGGCGTCACCGTGCTGCCGGCCAGCTCGGTCGACCTGCAGTCGCAGACCTCCAGCGGCCTGCTGGTACGGCCCTTCAAGGACCCGGTCCCAAAGCGTCGCATCGCGCTGGCCTGGCGTCGCAGCTACCCGCGCATGCGCGCCGTCAAGGCCGTGCGCGAGGCCATTCTCGCCTGCCCCACACCGGGGGTGATTCTGCTGCCGGACAGCGAGCCCAACGATTAGCGCCCCCGTCACCATGCCGCGACCGTCCGACCCCCAACCTCCCGGGTGCTGCTACCTGGTGGGCGGTGCCGTTCGTGACGGCCTCCTTGAACGGCCCTGCGGCGACCGCGACTGGGTTGTCGTCGGTAGCACTCCCGAGGCCATGAGTCGCGCCGGCTTTACCGCCGTGGGCCGCGACTTCCCGGTCTTCCTGCAACCCGGCAGTGGAGAAGAGTTTGCCCTCGCGCGCACCGAGCGCCGACAGGGGCGCGGTCATCGCGGGTTTGTGGTGGATGCCCATCCTGCGGTCACGCTCGAGGAAGACCTGATTCGCCGCGACCTGACCATCAACGCCATGGCCCGCGATGTCGATGGCCGACTGATCGACCCGCACGGCGGCCAGGTGGACCTCGAGCAACGCTGGTTACGCCATGTGTCGCCGGCTTTCCGCGAAGACCCGCTGCGCATATTGCGTGTGGCGCGATTCGCGGCTCAGCTCGGGGACTATGGCTTCCGTCTGCACCCGGATACCGCCGCCCTGCTGCGCGACATGGTCGCGGCCGGCCTGCTCGACGAGCTGCCCGCCGAGCGCATCTGGAATGAAGTCTCCCGGGCCCTGCTCAGCGACCACCCGCAGCGCTTTTTCGAGTGCCTGCGCAGCATCGGCGCGCTGGCGGCCCTGCTGCCGGAACTGGACCGCCAGTTCGGCGTGCCGCAAACGGCGCGCTATCACCCAGAAATTGATGCCGGCATCCACAACCTGCTGTGTCTCGCGGCTACTGCCCGCGCCGGTGACAGCCTGCCGGTGCGCTTCGCCGTGCTGTGCCATGACTTCGGCAAGGGCATCACGCCGGCACACATCCTGCCCAGCCACCATGGCCATGAGCGCGCCGGCCTGCCACTGGTTCGCGATGTCTGCGCCCGCTGGAATGTCCCACGCGCCTGCCGGGAGCTCGCGCTCGCGGTCTGCGAGTGGCATCTGCATGCGCATCGGGCTTCCGAACTGCGCCCGACCACCCTGCTGAGGGTTCTCGAAGCGCTGGATGCTTTCCGCCGGCCGCAACGCCTCGAGGACTTTCTGGCCGCATGCACCGCGGATGCGCGCGGGCGCACCGGCTTTGCCGACAGCGACTACCCCCAGGCCGACATGTACCGCCGCTGCCTGACAGCCGCGCAGGATGTGCCCACCGCCGCCATCGCTGCCGAGGCCACCACGCCACAGGACATTCCGCAGCGCATTCGCGCCGCCCGAGCCGCTGCCATTGGCGAGATGCTGCGGACCGTGGCGGCGCCGACCCCGCCAGCGGCCACACCATCGCTCCTGCCCGCGCCATGAGCGCAATAGCGACTTCCCGCCCCGTCCCTGCGGCACCGCTGGCCGTGGTCACCGGTGGAGCCAAACGCATCGGCCGGGTGGTCTGCGAGGCTTTGCATGCCACCGGTCATGATGTCCTGATTCACTGCCATCGCTCGCAGGCCGATGCCGACGCACTGGCGGCACGGCTCAACGACAAGCGCCCGGCCAGCGCCCGCGTCGTCACTGCCGACCTGGGGTCCCCCGATGCCGCCACGCAGATTTTCACCAGCGCACGCGATTGGCATGACCACGGCGTGACCGTGCTGGTCAACAACGCCTCCACCTACTACCCGACCCCCATCTCCACCTTAACCCCCGCGCAATGGGCCGATTTGCGGCAAAGCAACCTCGATGCCCCGCTGTGGCTGGCGCAAGCTTTTGCCCGTCAGCCCGACGCACACGGCTGCATCATCAACCTGACCGACACCATGGTTCCCCGCGGTATCCCCCGGTACGCCCCCTATGCCGCGGCCAAGGCCGGACTGATCAACCTGACCCAGAGCCTGGCGCAGGAGCTGGCACCACAGATTCGGGTCAATGCTGTCGCGCCCGGGTCGATTCTGTGGCCAGAACCCCCACCCGACGAGCAGAGCACGCGCGCACATCTGGAAACGATCCCACTGCACCGCCTCGGCACGCCGGAGGACATTGCGGCGGCGGTCACCTTCCTCGTCAGCGCGCCATACATTACCGGGCAGATCCTCGCCGTCGATGGCGGCCGCGGTCTGTAACCCGAATTCAGCCGTTCATGGCCGCGGTGAACGGGATCAGCGGGTCGTCGTGCTGCGCGCGCCACGCCTGCCAGTGATGGGCCAGCGTCTGCCCCGTTAGCGGATGCACCCAGTCCGGCGCCAGTTCGGCGCTGGGGCGCAAGACGAACGCATGCTCGAGCAATTCATCGCGCGGCACGCCCGAGCCTTGGTCGCATACCTGCTGACCAAACAGCACCACATCGATATCCAGCGTGCGGCTGGAGAACCGCGGGGCCGAGCGATCGCGACTCGCCGCATCCTCGATACCCCGCAGCGCCTGCTGGAGGGATGCCAGGTCACCGCGCCAGCAGGCCCGGACCGCGCTGTTGACAAACGCCGGGCCGGAAAAACCCACGGCTGGCGAAGAGTAGAGCGCGGACGACACGGCGTCCTGCAGCCCGCCAAGCGCCCGCAGTGCTCGCATCGCCTGCGACATATGCTTCTCGGGCGCAATGTTCGAACCCAGACTGAGCATGACCGGCGTCACCGCATCGGCTGTCACGGGTAATCCTCCCGCGAGCGCTCGATGCGGAGCCCGACCCCCCGGGCGCCACGCAAGGCACCGATCTTGTCAACGCGCAGACGTAAGCACGGCACGTGGAATTCGTGGATGACGGTGCGTGCCACCTCTTCCATCACCGTCTCGATCAACTCATGTTCGGCCGATTCCACCAGCGCAATCACGCGCTTGCTGACCTTCTTGTAATCCAGCGCGTCGGCCAGCGCGTCACTGTGCGCCGCCGGACGGATGTCGGTCTGCATGTCCAGGTCAAAGGACAGGAACTGGCGAATTTCGCGCTCCCACGCAAAGGCCCCGATGCGGGTTTCAATGGCCAGGCCGCGGATGTATACCCAGTCGTTCATGCGTTGTTTTCGATGTTCATCGTCTGCGGCCGCGATGCCGCTGGTGTTAGAGATTCCAGCGACCAGCGCGGATGGACAACCGCCGCATCCGCGGGCACCTCCAGCGCGCCGCCTCGCCGTGCCGCCACGTGCGCGATCATTGCGCCATTATCGGTGCACAAGGCGGGCGGAGGGCACAACAGCTGAGCGCCACGGGCCGCCAGGGCCGCCGCCAACTGACGCTGCAATTGTTGATTGGCACCGACCCCGCCGCCAACGATCAGTCGCTCGCATGCGGCGGCGTCCAGCGCCCACAGGCATTTGCGTACCAGCGTTTCTACGGCCGCGTCCTCGAAGGCGCGCGCCAGACCACTGCGCACGGCAGGGTCCTGCAGGTCATGATCACGGGCGGCGAGCGCGAAGGCCGTTTTCAACCCGCTAAAACTGAAATCCAGCGCGCGCTGGCGCGTCATTGGCCGCGGCAAGGTGACACCGTCCAGGGGCCCGGAGGCCTGCGCTGCCAGCCGGGCCAGCGCCGCGCCCCCGGGGTACGGCAGGCCGAGGACACTGGCACTTTTATCAAATGCTTCACCGGCCGCATCATCGAGCGTCTGCCCTAGCACCCGGTACACACCCAGCGCTTGCGCATGGACCAGCAGGGTGTGCCCCCCTGATACCAGCAAGGCCACGAAGGGGAATTCCGGCGCGGCCGGCGCGCCCATGAACGGCGCCAGCAGATGGGCCTCCATGTGATGCACGGCCAGCAACGGGCACTGCCAGGCGGTGGCCAGACCCGCAGCGGTAGCCGCGCCGGCGAGCAGCGCGCCAACCAGCCCCGGCCCCGCGGTATAGGCCACGGCGGTGATGTCGGCCACAGGAACCGCTGCCTTCTCCAGGGTGGCCTCGATCAGCTCCGGCAGCCGCAGCGCGTGATCGCGCGCGGCCAACTCCGGCACCACACCACCATAGGTGGCGTGCAGATCCACCTGACTGTAGAGCGATTCCGCCAGCAAACCACGCTCACGGTCATACACCGCCACGCCGGTTTCATCGCAGGATGATTCAATGCCGAGCACACAAAATCGCATGGCGCACAGCATGTTGCATTCCCGCCGACTTTGCATTCACCCGGTGGCGAACGTACAATTCGCGCCCCGATTCATGGGTCCGTGTTGGACCGCTCACGAAAAGACTACATGCCCACAGTACGCGTTAAGGAAAACGAGCCTTTTGAAGTCGCCCTGCGTCGCTTCAAGCGCTCCTGCGAGAAAGCCGGTGTTGTCACCGATGCCCGGAAGCGGGAGTTCTTCGAGAAGCCCAGCCAGGAGCGCAAGCGCAAGAAAGTCGCCGCCGTGAAACGCGCGGCCAAACGCCTGTCACGTGATGTGACGCGCCGCCGGCGCATGTACTAAGCATGAGCGACAGCGTCCGCGAACACCTGTCCGCGGACATCAAGTCCGCGATGCGCGCCCGCGACACGGCCCAGTTGACCGTGTTGCGGATGTTATCGGCTGCCATCAAGCAACGCGAGGTCGACGAGCGCGTCACGCTGGGTGAGGCCGACGTGATTGCCCTCGTCGACAAGCTGATCAAGCAGCGCAAAGATGCCGCTCAGCAATTCGCCGACGGAGGACGTGACGACCTCGCTGACGCGGAGCGGGCCGAGATCGAGATTCTCGGTCGCTATCTGCCGCAGGCGTTGAGTGCGGACGAAGTCGATGCCGCCATCACTGCGGCCATTGCGTCCATTGCGTCCACCGGCGCCAGCGGACTTGCGGACATGGGCAAAGTAATGGCCGTCCTCAAGCCGCAACTGGCTGGCCGCGCCGACATGGGCGAGGCCTCCAAACAGGTGCGCGCACAACTCAGCCGCTGAACGCGCGGCGCGACGGCAGCGCGCGATGAGCATCCCGCAGGCCGCCATCGACGACATTCTCGCCCGCGTCGACATTGTCGATGTCATTCGCCCGCGCGTCGCTCTGAAGCGCGCCGGTCGCGAGTGGCAGGCCTGCTGTCCGTTTCATAACGAAAAAACCCCCTCGTTCACGGTGTCGCCCAAGAAGCAGTTCTATTACTGCTTCGGTTGCCACGCCAGCGGCAATGCCCTGAAATTCCTGATGGAGTTCGAGCATTTGCCGTTTCGCGAGGCCATGGAATCGCTCGCGTCACTGGCCGGCGTGCCGCTGCCGGATGACCGACCGCAGGATACCGCCGCCCTGCAGGCACGCGCTGAAGAGCGGGACGCCCTCGAGCAGGCGAGCCAGTACTTCCGCCAGCGGCTGCCCGCCAGCGCCGCCGCGCAGTACCTGGAACAACGGGGCATTAACGCCGCGATGATCGAGACCTTCGGCATCGGCTATGCCCCGGAACAGCCGTCACTGCCCGCAGCGCTGCCGCCGGCCGCCGGCGAGCGTGCCGGCCTGCTGTTTCGTCGTGACGATGGCACTACCTTTCCCCGGTTTCGCCATCGGCTGATGTTCCCGATTCGCGATCCGCGGGGCCGCGTGGTGGGTTTTGGCGGCCGCACGCTGGGCGATGACAAAGCCAAATATCTGAACTCCCCGGAGACGCCGCTGTTCCACAAGGGGCGGTTGCTGTACGGCCTCTACGAAGCGCGCCAGGCTCGCCGTGAGCTGCCGGGCCTGCTGGTGGTGGAGGGCTATCTCGACGTCATCAGCCTCGCGCAGTTCGGTATCGATTACGCCGTGGCCACACTCGGCACGGCGGCGACGCCGGAGCATGTCGAGCAGTTGTTGCGCGTGGACCCGCGCCTGACCTTCTGCTTCGATGGCGACAAGGCCGGGCGCCGGGCCGCCGCGCATGCGCTCGACGTGGTGCTGCCGCAACTGCGAGACGGGCACCAAGTACGGTTTCTGTTCCTTGAGGAAGGCCACGACCCGGACACCCTGGTGCGCGATATCGGCGCCGACGCCTTCGCCGAACGCATTGCCAGTGCACAACCCCTGACCGCCTACCTGCTCGATCGCCTGGCCAGCGGCCTCGACCTTGGCAGCATTGAAGGCCGCGCGGCGATGGCCGAACGCGCCCGCGAGGCCCTCACCCACCTGCGCGCACCCGCGTTGCGTAGCGGGCTGGAGGCGGAGCTGCAGAAACGCACCGGCCTCACGTCCGGCAGCAACAGTAATCCTCGCGCAGCTGCTGTCGAACGCTCCGCGCCGCGACATGGCATGCGGCAGGCCGTTGCGCCGCCGGCCCGAACCCCTTTCAGCCAGGCGCATCGCGCCCTGGTTTTGCTTCTGACCTGGCCGAACCTGGCAGAACTGGCCGAAGACATCGAGACACTCGCCGAGCACCCCGACCCGGACGCCGAACTCCTGGCACGCGTCATCGACACGCTGCACGCGGAGCCCCAGCTGCATTGTGGCGCGCTGCTACATCGCTTCGAACACGACGCCCAAAGCGCCCTGCTGCAACGACTGGCCGCGGTCGACGTGGAACTGGATTCAACTGCCGCCCAGGCAGAGTTCCTGCATGTTCTGCAATCACTTCAGGACGTGGACCCACGGGATCGGCTACAAGCCCTGTCCGAGCGTGCCGGCAGCGGCACCCTGACCACCGACGAGCAGGCCGAGCTGATCACCCTGCTGGGCGAGCTCGCCCGCCTATCGGACTCGACCTGAAGGCCTGAGTCATCGTATACTTCCGGGTTCACCATCATGCGGCAACTGCGCGCTGACCCCAGTGCGGAGAACCTGTTTACGCGGAGCGTATGAGCCAGGAAAAGCAATCCAAACTCAAACTTCTGATCGCGGAGGGCAAGGAGCGTGGCTTCCTGACCTACGCCCAGATTAACGACAATCTTCCGGATGACGTCGTTGATCCCGATCAGATCGAAGAGATCATCTCCCATCTCAACAACCTCGGCATCACCGTTTACGAACAGGCCCCCGACGAAGAGCAACTGCTGCTCTCCGATTCGGTGGCGGTGGATGTCGAGGATGATGACGATGACACCGAAGAAACCGTAGCTACCCTCGCGGCACTGGACGACCAGTTTGGTCGCACCACGGACCCTGTGCGCATGTACATGCGTGAGATGGGTAGTGTCGAGCTGCTCGACCGCCATGGCGAAGTGCGGATTGCCAAGCGCATCGAAGAGGGTCTGGCCGAAGCCATGTCCGCTCTGAGCGCGCACCCCGAGACTGTCGCCATCGTTCTCGAGCAGTGGGCAGAAGTCAGCATGGGCAACCGCCGCCTGGCGGATTTCGTTGTCGGCTTTCTCAACCATGAAACCGGTGACCCGCTGACGGCCCCCGGCGCCACGCTTGACGAAAACTACGTGCCGCCCGAGACGGCCGAAAGCGCGGCCGAGGCCAGCGCCGCCGACGACACGGATAGCGTCGACGATGCCGATTCCGACGATGACGACGGCGCAGAAGAGGAAGAAGAAGCACCGGATTACAGTGTCGATATCGCCGATGTGGCGATTGCCATGGAAACACTGCAGACCGGCTTCGACACCTACATTGCCGCCCTGGAAGCCCACGGCCCCCAGCACAAGCTGACCCGGGAGACGCAGGAGGTGCTTGTTGGCCAGTTCATGGGCCTCAAGTATCACGCCAAGCTCATCGACGAGATGATGAGCAACCTGCGCAAGCACATCGAAGCGATCCGTGGCATCGAGCGCGAAATCATGCGCCGCATCGTCCAGGACGCCGGCATGCCGCGCAAGGATTTCATCAAGCAGTTCCCGGGCAATTCGACCAGCGTTGACTGGCTGGACAAGCTGATTCGCGCCAAGCGCAAGTACTCCTCGTCCATCGGCGCACAACGCGAAGAGCTGGTCGACCTGATGACCCGGTTGCAGCAGATCGAATCCGATACCTTCATGACGATTTCCGAAATCAAGGAAATCAACCGGCGCGTCTCCATCGGCGAAGCGAAGGCTCGTCGCGCCAAGAAGGAAATGGTCGAGGCCAACCTGCGCCTGGTGATCTCGATTGCCAAGAAGTACACCAACCGCGGCCTGCAGTTCCTGGACCTGATCCAGGAAGGCAACATCGGCCTGATGAAGGCCGTCGACAAGTTCGAATACCGCCGCGGCTACAAGTTTTCGACCTACGCCACCTGGTGGATTCGCCAGGCCATCACCCGCTCGATTGCGGACCAGGCGCGGACCATCCGTATCCCGGTACACATGATCGAGACCATCAACAAGCTCAACCGCATCTCGCGGCAGATGCTGCAGGAGATGGGTCGCGAAGCCACGCCTGAAGAGCTGGCCCAGCGCATGGAAATGCCGGAAGACAAGGTGCGCAAAGTCCTCAAGATCGCCAAGGAGCCCATCTCGATGGAAACTCCGATTGGTGACGACGAAGACTCGCATCTGGGCGACTTCATCGAAGATGCCAACGCCATCGCACCCGGCGAAGATGCCACCAGCGAATCCCTGCGCGAAACCACGCATGAGATCCTCGCCACCCTGACTCCGCGCGAAGCGAAAGTCCTGCGTATGCGCTTCGGCATTGACCTGCACTCGGACCACACCCTCGAAGAAGTGGGCAAGCAGTTCGACGTCACCCGCGAGCGCATTCGCCAGATCGAAGCTAAGGCCCTGCGCAAGCTGCGGCATCCGTCACGGGCCACGCACCTGAAGAGCTTCCTCGACGAAATGTAGAACGGCAACGGCCGTCCGTAACCGGACGGCCGTCAGTCGAGTGGCATGCAGGCACAACGCGAAGATTGGGGCCTATAGCTCAATTGGTTAGAGCAGCGGACTCATAATCCGTTGGTTCCAGGTTCAAGTCCTGGTGGGCCCACCATTATTATCAAAGACTTGCCGCCGCCATCGTCGCTCTGTCGACGACATCATCCCGTATCGGTTGCCATACGGTTGCCATTTGCATTTTCTTCGGGCCGTGCTGTCCGATCGATCAGACCGCTACACACGCCAAGCTGAAAAGCGCCGGGGGGTAACAAGGACCCCGTTTATGGCAGGTCTATGAGAGAGGCGCTTATAGCCACCCTCCCTCATGCTCCCTCCCGTCCTAGTCGTTGCGACCTGATGTTTTATACCCATCACGCGATCAATGTGACCCACCCGCGGCCAACCGTCCCAAACCCATTCTGAGTTCAGCTGGTTCACTATAGTGGCGCACATGAATATAAAATACCGCATAATGGGGCAACAGAGTGAACCATACAGGGTCTTAGAGTGACCACGAGCGCCACTGTAGAAATTTTCAGGCATGGAACTTGGGTGCCGGCCGCCCGGCTGCAGACGCGAACACCGGAGCGAGGCATCTATGGCCGGACTGCGCTGGAATACGATATCGAATACGCAGCCAATCATGCCGGCGCGGAACTGGCCAGGGCTGCCGCCATAAGCTGTCGGTACCCGGTGGACTTTGATTATCACGAGAACGAGCGGTGGCCGGCCTTCATGCTAGACCTGCTGCCAAGTGGCTACGGTCGAGACCAATGGCTGGAGAAGCTGGGGCTGAAGAATGACGTTCAGGCTGATTGGCCCCTGCTGTTGAATGGCGCTGGCTTCCCTCCGGGAAATCTGCGCGTTGCTGAAGCATTTGCCGCGCGTCGTCCCGACACCCTGGTGCCAACGGCGGCGGGCGAGCTTCTTCCAATGCATCAGCATCCGGGCTTTGAGCGGGATGTGATGCTGGAACGAGGCGAGCACTTCGTGGAATATGCCTTTCAGCATGGGATTTACGCCGCCGGCACTACTGACGTACAGGGAGCCGCCCCAAAATTATTGCTGGCGGAGGCTACTGATGGACGCTGGCATGCAGAAGGGGCCATCCCGGACAGCAAAGTCAAGCAATGCTGGCTAGCGAAACGCCCGCGGGGCCGTAAAGAGGCGGACCGCAAGGTGCTGAGCAACGAGGCGGCCTACATGACAGTGGCACGCGAAATGGGCCTGCGCGTGAACTCTCTTTTGACCTGGGAGAACGACACACTCCTGATCCCCCGATTCGATCGTATTGCCACACCAGATGGGCTGATCCGGCTTGGCATGGAAAGCCTTTGCGCGTTGGCCAATGTGACAGAATTCGGCGCCATTATTGAGCATGAAAAGCTCTGCAAAGCGCTCCTGACCTACAGCTCGGATCCCGCCGCCGATCTGCTCGAATACATCAAACGTGATGTGCTCAACGTGGTGATGGGCAATAAGGACAATCACGCCCGCAATACCGCTGTCCTGAAGTGGGAAAACGGTGACGTGAGACTCGCGCCCGTCTTTGATTTCGCTCCGATGTATCTGGACCCGGAAGGCATCGCACGAGTGTCCCGATGGACCGGCGAGAGAGAAGTCGCCGGAACACCAAACTGGCAATCTGTGTACGCCCTGTACGCAAAGCACCTGTCCGGGGGGGCTGCCGCATTGCGTGCATTTGGTCAGCGGCTCGATGCCTTACCCGATATCGCCCGTGACGCTGGCGTGGATGATGACGTGATTGAACATCTTGCGGCAGGAATGACGACGCACGCACGTGCCCTGATGGCGATCAAGGAGTTGTAATGGGCAAGGCAAAAAATCCAACTGAGGCCAAGTTGCAGTTGAAGGCCGCTGTAGAGGCTGGCGAGATCAGCCTCGGCTCGGCCGCCAAAGCCATGCGTGAGATCACAGGGATGAACCAGAAAGACTTTGCGGAGCGGGTTGTGGGCGTCTCGTCACGAATTTTGTCCGCCATCGAGCGCGACGAAGCCAATCCCAAGGTTGAAACGCTGAACAAGATCGGGCGAGCTTTCGGATATGAGGTCGGCTGGGTACGGAAAAGACCTACAAAATGACGACTCTCCAAGAGCTCCGGTTGGCGTAGGAGACGAGTCTTTTCGGCCCTTCTGATCCCGTTGAGCTACGCCCGAAATTCGGCCCAGGCAGACTTTCGGCGGGCAGGTCACACACAACAGACAAGGCCATTACGCTTCCGCGCCAATAGCCTCCAGCCCCTGCCGAAGCGTGGTAACCCGAAAGTCGGGAAACCGCGCCTTGAACTTGTCTGAGACAAAGATGTTGTCCACCGCGTAGCGCGGCAGCAATTCGGTGGCATCGCGAACCTGTCGGCTGAACAGGCCGGCTGCGCGGATTTGCCACGGCTTCAGGACCTGATGGCGGGCATCGATCCGAAAGACCTCGGCGGCCAGCGCAATGAACTGGGCATAGGTCAGCCGTTGATCGTCGCTGGGCAAATGCCAGGTCTGGCCGTAGGCGTCCGGGGTATTACCGAGCCGCGCCATAGCGCGGCTGGCGTCAGGCGTATAGATCAGCGTTCGAAGTGTGTCGTCGCGGACGAACACCCGGGCTTTCTTGCCGGCCCGCAGTTTCTCAATCACGGTCGTATTGGTGATGCTCTGGGTGATGCCCGGGCCGTAGAACTCGGGGGCGCGGCAAATCATGGCCTCGACCCGCCCCTCGGCGATGGCTGCCAGCAGTGTGCGGGCAATCTCTGCGCGTACCTGGCCCTTTTCGCCTTGGGGCAGGAACGGGGTCTCCTCGGTTTGCGGCACCGCGGTTTGCGGGTACATGTAGGTGTTATCAAAGAACACCAGTTTGGCGCCATGAGCGGAACAGGCCGCAATGACGTTGGCCATCATGGCAGGCCACTGCTCTACCCACAGCCGCGTATCCATCGGCAGGCCAGCCGTCAGATAGACGATGGCTGAGCCCTCGACCGCCCGCTGTGCCTGCCCGGGATCGAGCAGGTCCGCCTGTCGCCATTGGTCACCGGGGTTGACCTGCAGCGGGCGCCGGCTGACCAGCCGGATATCCGAGGTGTGGCTGGCATGCAGACAACGGGCGAGTTCACGCCCGATTTGCCCGCTGGCGCCGAGAATGGCTTGCATCAGGTGGCGGCCGGAGGCGTCGGCGCCTCAGAAGTACACGCGAAACGCCCCCAGACCAGTGACACCTTCAAACCGGCCCTGCTCCCCACGGGTCAGTTGCGCGTACTCCGCACCAAACATGACTTTGAGCTTCTGGCCGTAGATGTAGTAATTCAAACCGGCATACAGCGCCTGGTATTGCTGGCCGCGCTCATCAACGAGGTTGTCAGCGCGGCGCTCGTAGCGGCTGGCCAGACGAACACCATCTTCCTGACCCGAACGCAGGAAGGTGTAACGAAGCACGCCCAGCAGCTTGGGCTGCAGCTTGACGGTGGGCAGCAAGACAACGCCGATCAAATCACCGCGGCCGTCGCGATGCGGCTCCGCGAGGATCAGATCCGTCACCAGCCCCCAGCGTCCCCACTGGCTGTCGGTATTCACAGACAAGGTGTGACGAAAGCCGGCGAAGGCCACGTTGTCTTCGTCGTTCTCGGTGTTGAGGTAATCAATCCGGAAGCGGGAGTTGGCACCCAGGCGGTTGCCGATATTGATCTGATAACCCAAGCCGCCTTCGCCGTCAGGCAGAACCAGGTCGTCATCCAGGCCGCCGCTAAGAATGCTGGCCGCCAGATCCCAGCCGTCGTACTTGTGCTGAACTGCGATTCCACCGAGGTTGTCGACGCCCACGGATTGCGCGGCGAGCGACCGCTCGACAGTCACAATGCTGTTGGAGCTGGTGCCGTCCTCAGCGGTCAGCTTGGGACGCCGCAACTTGCCGACGGTAAACTTGGTCTGCGGCGTCATCTGCCAGTCGACGGTGAGGTAGTCGAAATCCTTGACGAAGGGCTCGGCGCTGTCGGCACTGAGGTTCAGATCGAATGACAGCTTGATGTCGGCGTTCCAGTACGCGTCCATGCCCAGGCGCAGGCGACGGGTCTGAAAGCCGTCGTCATCACCCTCATCGCCCGCGTCAATGATGAAGCCCTGCCCCTGATAGCGCCCCCGCAGCTTGAGGACCGGATAATCCCCGGCGCCGCGGTCGCCGACAAGGGTGGCCGCCGACCAGATCCGGTCAAACGTGGATGCGCTCTCGGCGGCATGAGCCCCGGTCGCCGCCAGTACGCCCAAGGCGATAGCCGGCAACGCGGGAAGGAAAATACGTGAGGACAGGGAACGGCCTTGCATGACATTCGTTGTATTGAAATCAGGCCCCTATTATCGACAAAAACATGGCGCAACCGTGACGTTGGCTGTTCAAGGGGCCCCGCAAGGCAATTTACCGGTTCACATTGCCACTCGATTCTGCCGCCACAGTAGCGTCAAACCCAGCAACCACAGCCACCCACCGGCACCGCTACCACCGCCCCCCGCGTCCGTTTCCGGGCGGGATGTTGGCGGCGGCGTGGCCGGCAGCGCGGTCACTGTCGGCGG
>JBDNBC010000214.1:0-3306 GCA_039768115.1 Oceanococcaceae bacterium | reverse complement strand
GCCGCAGGCGCATGTCCACTTCATAGCACCGCCCGGCCTGAGTCTGGGTGGCCAGGGCATTGATGAGTTTTTGCGCCAGGCGGGTGAAAAACACCTGCGGGTCCGTATCCACACCGGGGATAGGCTCCTGGCGGTAGACGAACACCAGATCCAAATCCGAGCTGTACGACAGCTCCATCCCACCCAGCTTGCCGTAGGCCACCACGGCAAAGGGCAGCTCCCCCAGTTGTGGATAGCGTTGGCGCATCTGCGCCGTGGCGATCTGCAGCGCGCCACGCACGATTTCCTCGGCCAATTCCGTGAGGTGATCGGACACCCGCATCAATGGCAGGGCATGCATGACGTCGGCCGCTCCGATGCGCAGCGCCACGGCATGACGGATGCGCCGCAGCTGGTCAAGCTGTTCCTCGAAATCGGACTGATCGCTGGCCATCAATTGCCGGCGAATGTGCGCGCGTAGCGTGGCACGAGACGGCGGGTTGTAGAGCGACTCCGGCGTGCACAGTTCGATCAGCAACGCCGGCTGCCGGGCCAGCTCGCTGGCGATCTCGCGGCTGCGCCGGCACAGCTCGACCAGTTCGCGCCGGGCCTCGCGGTGCTCCTCCAGCAGCGTCACATAATGAATGCGCCCGCAGACGGCCTCGAGCACGGCAATCACCCGAGCCGCGGTCTCATCATCCGGCGACGCGTCGATCAACCGCACAGCCATGGTCAAGGTGCGGGTGCGTGCGGGCGCCTCGCTGATCCGACGCTGAGCGGCGCGCGCTAACTGACCCAGGGGCTCGGCAAGGCTGGCAAAGGCCGGCGGGCACTGCGGGAGATCGTTTTCCAGCGCCCGCAGCAGCTCTCGCGCCGGCAACGGCAGGTCGTCTTCGTCTTCAGGCGTGAACAGATCAAGAAAATGTGCGCGCACATCCGAACGGACCCGCTGCAGGGCCTCCTCGAAATCGGCCCAGCTGCCATATCCCAGCGCCACGAGCAGGCGTTGCCGCGGCTCTTCATCAACCGGCAATACGTGGGACTGCGCGTCATCCACGGCCTGCCAGGCGTTTTCGACCCGGCGCAGAAACCAGTAATGGGCTCGCCAGCGCTCGGCGAATTCCACGTCGATGATCTGCTCGGTCACCAGCGCCTGCATCGCCGCCATCACGCTGCGTTGCTGCAGGCTGGGCCGGGCGCCGCCATGCACCAGCTGCTGGGCCTGAATCGAGAACTCCATCTCGCGGATGCCGCCCCAGCCGCGCTTGATGTCCTGTTCGCGGCCGCGCGAGCGCACATCCCGATCGATCTCATCCTTCATTTGGCGCAGGCCGGCAATCTGCCCGAAGTCGATGTAGCGACGGTAGATGAAAGGCCGGATGCTCTCCAGCCACGCCTCGCCCGCCGCGATATCGCCCGCCATGCAGCGCGCCTTCTGCCACGCGTAGCGCTCCCACTCGCGCGCGTGCACCTCAAAGTAACTGTCCAGTGCCGCCAGTGAGACGCTGGGCGCGCCCTGGCTGCCAAAGGGCCGCAGGCGCCAGTCCACCCGGAACACAAACCCATCGGCAGTCAGCTGCGACAACGTGGTCGTCAGCCGTCGAACCAGACGCGCCATGCCATCGTCGACACTGCGCTGACCCATGGTGCCGCTGGCAGTATGTGCCGCGATCAGGTCGATATCGGACGAAAAATTCAGCTCGTTGCCGCCCAGCTTGCCCAGCGCGAAGATCAGCGGCCGCACCGGCTGACCATGGACGTCGCGCGGCTCACCGCGATCGGCCACCAGCGCCGCCCAATGCCGGTCGAGCGCCACCTGCACCAACGTATCCGCAAGCAGGCTGAGCTCGCTCACGGTGTGCTCGGGCGCATCGCGTTGCAATGTTTGCCGCGCGCTCAGGCACACCATGACCCGGTTGCGCACGTTCCGCAGCACCCCGTCCAGATCCGTGTCGCGGGTCAGAGCCGCCTGCTCGGGCGCGGTGATTTCGCTGGGAAATCCATCGCCCAAGAGCCGCACGAACGCCTCCGGATAACGCTGGGCCCAGCGCGTGACAAAGCGGCTCCCGGCCAGCACACGCGTCGCCTGGTCGGTCAACGTCGCGCTCTCCAGCGCCAGGCCGCGCACCTGTTCGGCGATGCGCTCGCCCGCACCGATCGGCAACCGGGCAATATCAAAGCGATAATTTGCGCTCATCTTCGACGCGCCTCCTTCATTGCAGCCATACGCACTCCTCTATCTGCACGGCCTGGGCTCCAGCGGCCAGAGCGACACCGGCCGATTTCTGGCGCAGCACTTCGGGTCAGACGGCATTGTCGCGTGCCCGGACTATCGGCCGCAGTTCTTTGCCGAGTCGGTACGGCGCATTGACGAGCTGCTGACCGAGCTGCGCCGGCACGCGGCGACCATCGCGGTGCTGGGCAGTTCGATGGGAGGATGGCAGGCTCTGCACGCGCTGGCTCGCCATGCAGATATCACGCTCCTCGCGCTGAACCCGGTCATCGACCCGGCGGCACTGCGCGCAGCGCCGCGTACCGACGATGTAGATCAACGCAGTGGCGCGCCCCTGCCGTGGCCAGAGATCGTTCCGGAGAACTTCCCTCCGGCCCCGTGTGCCGATCTCGACCCGAATCGCTTACGACTATTGATTGGCGCACAGGATGACGTGGTTCCGCCGGACCGCGCGCTGGCGCAGTGTGCTCGTTTTGGCTGGAGTCATCGGGTCTTTGCCGACTGGGGCCACCGCGCGGAGCTTGGCGCCGCCATGCGCGAGGAAGTGACGGCGCTGCTGCAGCGGGCACGTTCGCCGCAGTAAGCCGGGTCGAGCTCACCCGCGGCGCGGGTACTGCGCGCAAAAAAAAGGCGGCAGGCCTTGCGACCTGCCGCAATGCCCTCTACCAGGAAAGGGCCAGGGTTAGTACCCTCCGCTTGATATTCCTGGAAGGAGCCTCGAGGAGACAATTCCAGTATCCGACCGGATCCGAAGATCGGCTGTGACCTGGGTCACATGAAAGAAATACGGATTTCGGCAGCCAAAGCGGACATTCGCTGACAACTTTTTTCCGGCACGCCATCAGCACGACAACAATGCCGGACGGGAGCAGGGGACCATGAGCGAGAACCAGCCGGCCGAAGAGCGCATTGACGCGATCCTCGATGCGGTGCTCGACCTTCCGGGCGAACAGCGCGCCGCGCAGGCCCGAAGGCTCTGCGGGCGCGATCAATCGCTGTGGCGTGCCGTACGTGAGATCCTCGATGCGGACTTGCATGCCGGCGATTTCCTGGAGCCCCCTGCCCGCTCCACTGGGCGCACGGAAGTCGCTGAT
>JBDNBC010000213.1:0-15950 GCA_039768115.1 Oceanococcaceae bacterium | reverse complement strand
TGCCCGCTGGTTCCTCATGCTCGACGCGCTGATTTTTCTCGAAGTGGCGGGCTGGGAGCAGGTCCGCACCTGGCGTGCCGCGCAGGAACGGGAGACGGCGGCGCGACATCCGCAGGGCACGGCGGTGATGGGGGCTCCTGCGCTGGAGCGCTTCCTTGCGCACTACGAGCGGCTGACCCGGCATGCTCTGGCGGTGATGCCGGCGCGGGCCGACATGCGGCTGCGGCTGGACACAGCCCACAACGCGTGGCTGGAGCCCGTTCCATGATGCGCCCCGCGGCCGTAGTGGTCACCGATCTCGATGGCTGCCTGCTCGATGCCATCGACTACGGCTGGCAGCCGGCACAACCGGCCTTGGCCCTCCTGCGCGAGCAGCAGATTCCGCTGGTGCTCAACACCAGCAAGACCTGGGCGGAAGTTCGCCCCCTGCAGCGGGCCCTGGAGATTCCGACAGGAACTGCGGTGGTGGTCGAGAACGGTGGGGCCGTACATCTGCACGACCGTCAGCATCCGCTCGGAGTGCCGCGGGAAACCTTAGGCGACTGGCTGACGGATCACGATTGCGCACGGCGCTATCGCTTTCAGAGCTTCACCGAACTGGGCGTGCGCGGGATTGCCAGGGCCACGGGGTTGTCGCTGGGCGCGGCGGCGCGCGCGGCCGAGCGCTGCTGGACCGAACCGCTGCTCTGGGAAGACAGCGCCGATGCACGCGAGCGATTCACGGCCGAAGCCCGGGCGGCCGGGCTGCAGGTGCTCGCCGGTGGGCGGTTCCTGCATCTGCAGGGGCCGGTGGACAAGGGCGATGCACTGCCGGTACTGCGCGCGATTTTTGCGGTGGACGGCGACGACGCGCCGCCCATCGTCGCGCTGGGGGACGCCGAGAATGATCGCGCCATGCTGGCCGCGGCCGATGTTGCCATCTGGGTGCGTTCGCCCCGGCATCCGGTGCCGGCAGGCGTGCCCCGCGCGCGGGTAAGTATCGACACCGGCCCGCTCGGCTGGAACCAGAGCCTGCAGCAATGGCTGCAGGAGTCCGTATCGGCAGAGGAGCCACGATGAGTGATTTTCACCAGAACGGGGTGATCAGCACCTTGCACAACCTGCGCTCGCGGGATATTGCCGACCTCGAAGGGGAGCTGGTGCAGTTCGCGCGGCAGCGACCGCTGTCACTGATCCTGCCGTGCCTATATTCGGAGCTGGAGGGCCCGGCCCTGCCGCGCATTGTCGAGGTCCTGCGCCAGGTGCCCTATCTGACGCAGATCATCATCGGCCTGGATTGCGCCAACGCCAACCAGTTTGCCCATGCGCAACGGGTGTTCGCGCAGTTGCCGCAGCCGCATTTCGTGCTGTGGAATGACGGGCCGCGGCTGCGCGCCATTCAGGCACAGCTGGCGGCCGAGGGCCTGGCGCCCGGCGAGCCGGGGAAGGGCCGTAACGTCTGGTACTGCCTGGGGTTCTTACTGGCCACCCAGCAAAGCGGTGCGGTGGCCCTGCACGATGCCGACATCCTCACCTACGACCGCAACCTGCTGGCCCGCCTGCTCTATCCGGTGGCCCACCCGGGCTTTCACTACCAGTTCAGCAAGGGCTATTACGCGCGCATCGCGCAGGCCAAACTCAATGGCCGGGTCAGCCGGCTACTGGTCGGGCCGCTGTGCCGGACACTGCGGACCGTGTTTGGCGACCACCCCTATCTGGATTACATGGCGAGTTTTCGCTACCCGCTGGCGGGCGAGTTCGCGCTGCGTACCGACGCGGTGGACACGCTGAAGATCCCTACCGACTGGGGGCTGGAGATCGGCGTGCTGTCGGAGATGTACCGCAACTACTCCGCACATCGCGTCTGCCAGGTTGAGGTCGCCGATCATTACGATCACAAGCACCAGCCGCTGTCTGCGGATGACGCCCAACGGGGCCTGTCGAAGATGTCGGTGGACATCATCAAGGCCTTCTATCGCAAGCTGGCCACGACCGGCGTGGTGTTCACCAGTGAGCACTTCCGCTCGATCAAGGCCACCTACTACCGCGCGGCGCTGGATTACATCGAAAGCTACGGCCATGACGCGGCCCTCAACGGCCTGCGTTTTGATCACCACGCCGAAGAGCAGGCCGTCGAGACCTTTGCCCACAACATCGTGCGCGCCGGCCAGCACTTTCTTGAACACCCGATGGAGCAGCCATTCGTGCCGAGCTGGAACCGGGTGCGTAGCGCGCTGCCGGGCGTGCTCGAGGAACTGCATGCGGCGGTGCGCGCCGATGCCGGCCTGACCCGACCGGTCGTCACCCGCGGAGCCGGCCATGCTGTCGCTTGACCTCAGCCTGCGTGAGCGGATCGTCGGTCATCTTGAGCGCATCTACTGCGGACCGGCCATGGCGGGACGGGGGGTGGATGTGGAACAGGTCGCCAGCGCGCTGCTCGCGATCATGGAACTGGCGGCCGATGCCCCGGCGCGGCCCGCGCCGGTGGCCTTATGGGACGCGCGCGAGATCTGGCTGATCACCTATGCCGACAGCGTGCTCGACGATGCCGAGCCGCCATTGCAGACCCTGCGCACACTGCTCGATGGTCCGCTGGCGGGGATGCTCAGCGGCGTTCACATCCTGCCGTTCTATCCCTACAGCTCGGATCATGGATTCGCGGTCACCGACTACGACCAGGTGCAGCCGGCCATGGGCACCTGGACGGACATTCGCACCCTGACGGCGCATTACCGGGTTATGGCGGATCTGGTCATCAACCATTGCTCCAGCGGGCACCCCTGGTTCCGCAATTTCTGTCGCGGGGCGGGGGAGGGACACGACTATATTCGCGTCATCGCCGAGGATGAGGACCTGTCGCAGGTGGTGCGGCCCCGCACCAGTGAGGTGCGTCGGCCGACGCCGACCGCGCAAGGGCTGGCCCCGGTCTGGTGCACGTTCAGTCACGATCAGGTGGATCTGGACTTTCGCAATCCGGCGGTGCTGTGCGCGTTCGCCAGGATTCTCCGTCAGCAGCTCAGTCAGGGCATACGCGCCTTCCGGCTGGATGCCGTTGCGTTCCTGTGGAAAGAGTCGGGCACCACCTGTCTGAACTTGCCGCAAACACATGAAATCGTGCGCCTGTTACGCACGCTGGTGGACGCCGCGGCGCCGGGCACCCTGCTGATCACCGAGACCAACATCCCCAACCGCGAGAACCTCGCCTACTTCGGCAACGGTGACGAGGCGCACATCGTCTACAACTTCTCGCTGCCGCCGTTGCTGCTGCACACGCTGTGGTCGGGCTCGAGCCAGTACCTGACCAACTGGCTGATGAGCATGCCGCCGGCGCAGGTCGGCACCACCTTCCTGAACTTTCTGGCGTCACATGACGGGATTGGGCTGCGTCCGGCGGAAGGTCTGCTCAGCACCGACGAGATCGCGGCGCTGATTGCCACCGCAGAACGCTATGGCGGGCGGGTCAGCTGGCGGCGGCGAGGGCAGGAGAACAAGCCGTATGAACTGAATATCGCCCTGTTCGACGCGCTGCGCGGCACCCATGCCGGGGCGGATGCCTGGCATCGCGACCGCTACCTGTGTGCGCACACCATCATGCTCGGGCTGGAGGGAATCCCGGCGTTTTACATCAACAGCCTGCTGGCCGCGCGCAATGATGAATCCCGCTTCGCGCGGACCGGCAAGAATCGCTCGCTGAACCGGCATCAGTGGGTGCCGGGTGAGCTGGAGGCCGCGCTGGCCGACCCGAGCTCCGACACGGCCTGTGTCCTCGAGGCTTTGCGCGGGCGCATCGCGTTGCGTGCGCGGCAGCCGGCCTTTCATCCGGACGCGACCCAGTTCACGCTCCACCTTGGTGACGCGTTGTTCGGCTTCTGGCGGCAGAGCCTCGATCGCCAGCAGCGCATTTTCTGCATCAGCAACATCTCGGCGCACCCCGTCGCCCTGCGCCTGGACCGGCTGAACCTGAGCTTTACCGACACCTGGCATAACCTGCTCGGAGAAGGCCGCGAGTACGCCTCGCTGGCCGATGTGATCGCGCTGGCGCCCTACGAAACGGTGTGGATCAGCAACCGCGCTGCGCCAGGCCCGGAGCACAAGGCACCATAGCGGTCTACTGCCCCCGACTCACCCTTGTATGCCGCTGCTGACCGCCAAGAACCTGTGCCTGAATATCGGCCGCCAAGCCCTGCTCGACCACATCAGTTTTACCCTCGAGCCAGGCGAGCGGGTATGCCTGCTGGGGCGTAATGGCGAGGGCAAGTCGACCCTTTTGCGGGTGATTCTGGGCGAGGCGACGATCGAATCCGGCGAGATCCAGCACGGCGATACTCTGCGTCTGGCGACCTTGCCGCAGGATGTGCCGCCGGGGACGGCGGGGACCGTGTTTGATGTCGTGGCCGAGGGCCTGGGCGATATCGGCCGGGTGCTGGCGGCCTACCACCATCTTCTCCATGACGACCCGACCGCGCTGGAGCGCATGGGCCAGTTGCAGGAGCAGATCGATACCGCCGACGGTTGGAACCTGGATGCGCGGGTGGAAAGCACCCTGTCGCGGCTAAACCTGTCCGGTGAGGCGGATTTCGCCGCGCTTTCCGGCGGGATGAAGCGCCGCGTGCTGCTGGCTCAGGCGCTGGTGCGCGAGCCCGATCTGCTGCTGCTCGACGAGCCTACCAACCACCTCGATGTCGACAGCATCACCTGGCTGGAGGACTTCCTGCGCAGCTGGAATGGCACGGTGCTGTTCATCACCCACGACCGCGCCTTCCTGCGCCGCCTGGCCACGCGGATTCTCGAACTCGACCGGGGCCACCTGACCAGCTGGCCAGGCGATTACGACACCTACCTGCGGCGCAAGCAGGAGGCGCTGGATGCCGAAGAGCAGGCCAACGCCCTGTTCGACAAGAAGCTGGCGCAGGAGGAGGTCTGGATTCGCAAGGGCATTCAGGCCCGGCGTACCCGCAATGAAGGCCGCGTGCGGGCGCTGCTGAAGCTGCGCGAAGAAGCGCAGAACCGGCGCAAACGCAGTGGCAGTGCGCGCATCGTGCTGCAGGAAGCGGAGCGCTCCGGCAAGTTGGTGGTGGAGGCCGAGAACGTCTCGCTGGCCTTCGCCGGGCAGCCGGTCATTGCCGACTTCAGCACGACCATCCTGCGTGGCGACCGGGTCGGCATCATCGGTCCGAACGGCGCGGGCAAGACCACCTTGCTCAACGTGCTGCTCGGCAAGATCGCTCCGGATGCCGGCGATGTGCGCGAAGGTACCCGCTGGCAGCTCGCGTACTTCGACCAGTTGCGCGCAGCACTCGACCCCGACCAGCCGGTGTTTGATGCGATTGGTGACGGCCGCGATTTCGTTGAGATCAACGGCGCGCCCAAGCATGTGCTGAGCTATCTGCAGGAATTTCTGTTCACACCCGAGCGGGCGCGCAGCCCGGTACGCGCCCTGTCCGGCGGTGAGCGGGCGCGGTTGCTGCTGGCCCGGCTGTTTGCCCAGCCCTGCAACGTGCTGGTGCTCGACGAGCCGACCAATGACCTCGACCTGGAAACGCTGGATTTGCTCGAGGAGCGCCTGCTGGAGTTTCCCGGCACCGTGTTTCTGGTCAGCCATGACCGAGAGTTTCTCGACCGGGTCGTCAGCCGCAGCCTCGTCGCCGAAGGCCATGGGCGGTGGGGTGACTACGTCGGCGGGTACAGTGACTGGCTGCGGCAGCGGCCAGCGAGCACGGGCACCGTGGCGCGTCCGATTGCCAAAGCGGTGCCGGTGAGCAAGGCGACAGCGGCCGCCCCGTCCGTGTCCACCTCAGCGGTCAAGCCGTTGACAAGTGCTGAGCGGCGGGAGTTGCAGAACCTGCCGCCGGAGCTGGAGGCGCTCGAGGCCGAGCAGGCGCAGCTGGCCGGCGAGCTGGCCGACCCAGCCCTGTTCCGCAAGCAGCCGGACCGGGCGCAGGGCCTGCAGCAGCGCCTCGCCGCGCTGGCCGAGACCATCGCGGCGCGCTATGCCCGCTGGGAGGCTCTTGACGCGCGCGCCAACGGCTGAGTTGCGACCGCGCTGCTCGCTCCCGATGGCAGCCAGACGGTAAAGCAGGTGCCTTCGCCTACCGTGCTGTCCACCTCGATCCGTCCCTTCATGGCCTCCACCTGGCCGCGGGTGATGAACAGACCCACTCCGCGGGCATCATCATGGCGGTGAAAGGTGGCGTAGAGCTGGAACAGCCGATCGCCATTGCGCTCCAGGTCGATGCCGAGCCCGTTGTCGCAGATTTCGAGCCCGATGCGGTCGTGTTGCCGGTAGCCACGGATCGTGATTTCGCCGACGCGCCTGGGGTCGCGGTATTTGATGGCGTTGGTCAGCAGGTTCAGCACCACGCTGTCGACGAAGGCCGGCACGCCGAGAACAGCAACGTTTTCAGCAACGTCGACATGCACGGCCATGCCATGTTCGCGCAGGCTCGACGTCAGCGACTCGACGTTCTTGCGGATCATCGGTTCGAGCGGAATGGGAACGGCCGAATGTTTGCCGAGCTCCACGCTGACAACGTCCGTCAGATCCACAATGGTCTGCTGCAGGTGCTCGGCGGAGCGCGCAAGCATCTGCACAATCTCGTTCTGGTGAATCTCCGGATGCTCTTCGCGGAGCACACCCAGGAGGCCGGTCAGGCCATTGCTGTGTGAGCGCAGGTTGTGCGACACGATGTGCGCGAACTGGCGCAGGCGGCCGTTCTGCTCCTGGGCAACCGCCAGGGTTTTGTGCAGTTCGGCTTCTGCCTTCTTCAGCGCCGAGATATCCGTGATCTGCGATACGTAATGGACGATGTGGCCGTCAGAGTCACGGACTGCGGATACGGCCAGCAGGATGCGAACAACATGCCCCTGCTTGTGGAAGTAGCGCTTTTCCATCTGGTAGGAGTTGCGCGTGCCGGCCGCCACCTGCTGCAACAGCGCCAGGTCGGCGTCCAGGTCTTCCGGGTGGGTGATGTCCTGGAAGGTGAGCTGCATGAGCTCGTCTTCGCTATAGCCGACGATGTGGCATAGCGCAGCGTTGACATGACGCCATTCGCCGTCCGGGCCCACCAGAGCCATGCCGATGGCGGCATTGTCGAAGCTCCCGCGAAAGGCCTGCTCGCTGATACGCAGCGCCTCTTCGGCGCGCTTACGGGCGGTGATGTCCTGGTGGGTGCCGAACATCAGCAGGGGGTCACCAGACTCCGTCCAGCGCAGCACTTTGCCGCGGTCTAGCACCCACACCCAGTGCCCCTGACGATGGCGCATGCGCGCCTCCATTTCGTAGTACTCGTCGGCTCCCTCGAAGCAGCGCTGTAAGCGGCGCCCGGATTCTTCGAGGTCATCCGGATGGACGTGTTGCTCCCATGTCGCGATGCTGACCGGTGCGATTTCCTCCAGCGTGTAACCGATGATGTGGGCCCAGCGCGCGTTGAACACCGTCTCGCCCGTCTGGACATTCCACTCCCAGGTGCCGGCGTTGGTGCCGTCGATCACGGCCTTTGAACGGTCCCGGTCGTCGACGATGTCCTGAATCGGTCGGCCTTCGGGGACGATGAAGACCACCTGGCCCCGATCATCCACGATGGGCCGCAGGCTGAACAGAATGGTTATGGGGGTCTGCTCGGCAATCCAGACCTCAACTTCGTAGGACAGCGATTCGCCAGCGGCGACGCGGCGGATATTCGAGCGCAGGCGCGCCTGGGTGGCCGGCGATATCTGCCACCAGTAGCATTCCCAGAAGGGCTTGCCAATCACGTCTTCCTCGCGCAGCCCGGCCATTGTCAGCGCCGTGTCGTTGGCCTCCAGCAGCGTGCCGTCCGGGGTCATGAAACCAATGAACGAGGCGGTGGAGTTAAAAATGCCACGGAACTTCAGTTCCTGCTGCTTGAGTTCCGTGATGTCCTGGAACGCCCCGATGAGTTGGTCGTCCAGTCGTCGGCCGGTCGCACGAATCCAGCGCTCGCCATCACGTTGGGAGCGCAGGCGCGCCGTAACATCCATGGCGGTGCCGTCGGCACGCAGGATGTCCAGCGCCGCGCTCACACGGAGTCGGTCTTCGGGGTGGTAGGCCGCCAGAGCCATGTCCAGCGACAGGGGCGTGTCGAGTGGTACTCCGTAAATCCGATAGACCTCCTCGGTCCACGTGAGCGCCTGGGTTCGCAGATCAAGGGTCCAGGTGCCGATGCGGTTGAGGTTGTTGGTTTCCTGATCGCTTGCCAGGCGCCGTAGCAGCTCGCGATTCAGCGCGGCGTTCTCCAGCGAGGCGCGACGTAGCTCCAGCAGTCGCAGGCATTGCCGGGCAAGGTTTTTCAGCTGGTCGACTTGCGCCGGCTCAAGCCGGCGGGGAATGTGGTCCACCACACACAACGTGCCCAACGGGTAGCCGCGCTCATTCACCAGGGGAACGCCGGCATAAAAAATCACGGGCGGCTCGCCCACGACCACCGGGTTGTCGTGGAAGCGCGGGTCATTGCGCGCATCCTCGATGATCAGCGGTTCGTCCGGCTCGACGATGGCATGGGCACAGAAGGAGGTATCCCACGGCGCTTCGGTGTCGTCGCCGCCGTGATGCGATACAAACCACTGGCGCTCGGCAAAAACGAGGCTCACCAGGGCGACCGGCGTTCCGCAAATATGGGCTGCCATCCGCGTCAGGAAGTCGAAGTCCTCTTCGCCATGCCAGCCGATGACGCGATAGCGGTCCAGCTCAGCGAGGCGTTCAGCTTCATCAGGGCGAAGCGGCGGATATTCCATGACAGCGGTTCATCTGGTGACGGCGCGGCGGGGGCGCCGTTCAGAGCGGCCGCGCAAGAGGGTTCATGCTTCAGTGCGCCGTCACTGCAACTTCCGCACCGTGAGCGGCTGTTTTGGACTATCGCTGCCATGGCGATGCGGTACAGCGCCGAGAGGCCGTTACTATCAACGTTTTTACGCGGTGATGAGCATGACCAGCGGATCCCGGCCCGGAGGGGCGCTCAACGTTCTCGGTGGCGCCCTTGCCACCTGCAGCATGGACCCCCTGACCGGCTGGTTGCGTGACGGTTGCTGTACCGCGGACCCGCGTGACGCCGGCCGTCATCATGTCTGCGTGGTGGTCACGGAGGCGTTTCTGACGTTTTCCCGCGAGCGGGGCAACGATCTATCGACACCGCGCCCCGAATTCGGCTTCCCGGGCCTGAAAGAAGGCGATCGCTGGTGCCTGTGTGCTCTGCGTTGGGAAGAAGCACGCCAGGCCGGCGTGGCACCGCAGGTGGTACTGGAGGCGACGGCACTGGCCGCGCTGGAAGTTTTGCAGCGCGACCAATTGCTGGCCCATGGCGTCGGCGGGCCCGGATCGTAGTCCCGGCACCACGGCGGTAAACAACAACGCCCTCCGGAGAGGGCGTTGAGATTGATCGCGGCTGAATCAGACCTGCGTAAAGCGCAGGTACGGCTTCACTTCGTCCCAGCCCTGCGGGAACAGATCCTTGGCCTGCGCGTTGCTGATGCTCGGCGGGATGATGACGCGGTCCCCCGGGGTCCAGTCCGCCGGTGTGGCGACTTTCTTCTCGTCACCTAATTGCAGGGCATCAATGACGCGCAGGATTTCGGTGAAATTGCGGCCCACGCTCATCGGGTAGGTCATCGTCAGGCGAATTTTCTTCGCGGGGTCGATGATGAACACGCTGCGCACCGCGGCGGTTTCCGACTGGCCGGGGTGGATCATTTCGTAGAGCTCGGCAATCGTGCGGTCCTTGTCGGCCACGATCGGAAAGCGCAACGTGGTGTTCTGCGTTTCGTTGACGTCTTCAATCCACTTCAGGTGCTCATCGACCGAATCGGTTGAGAGGCCGAGAGGTTTCACGTTGCGGGCCGTGAATTCGTCGGCCAGCTGTGCGGTACGGCCCATCTCGGTGGTGCATACCGGTGTGAAATCGGCGGGGTGGCTGAAGAAAAACACCCAGGAATCACCAGCCCACGCATGGAAGTCGATGTCGCCGGTGGTGGTGGCAATGGTGAAGTTGGGGGCGGTGTCGCTGAGGCGAAGGCTCATGAGGGCTCCTGTGAGATCGAGAGTTGGTGGTTCAGGGCGTTGGATTCGCGTGATCCGCCGCGCCTGTTTGTGCCCACCACACTAGCAGTCGATCCGCTGCGTAACAATTACGAATAACCTCATTCCATAAACAGCTAACCATCGTTGCCGGTTTCGGGCGTGTGAGCGTCGGCGGGTGGCAGATCGTCCTCTTCAAAGATGAATATCCCGAGGCCGGCGTGACGGGTCCCGGCACTGGGTTCGTCGTGTGCCAGCGGTGCCAGGCGCGCATCCAGTGCTTCTAGGAGCTCTTGACCCGCGACGCTGCCTTCCTGGTGCAGCAGTTGCCGCCCGGCGGCGGACAAATGCCGGAAACTCACTTTGCGTTCGAAGCGCGGCGTGGTGCCTGGGCGCAGGTTGTGCTCCAACGTTCCCAGCAGCGCGGCGCCATCGATGCCCAGGAGCAGCACCTTCTCTGGGTTCAGGCCCGCGGGAATGTAACTTCGACTTACCAGACGGACCATCTCGTCGGCCACCTGAACGATGCCGCGTGACTCCAGCTCGTCCAGCGCCGCTCGTGCCGGCATGTTGGCCCCGTACCGGCGTACCAGTTCCGCAAAATCCGCGGCCCCGCCGCTGAGCGGCAGTGCCCGAGGGGTGCCCTGATCCGAGCAGAAGTCGGGCTCGCGTAACCAGGCGGAGACAAGCCTCTGGCCGTAGTTGACCCGATCCTGCGCGTCGCTGACGCCATCGCCTGCCGCCTGCCAGAGGCGGCTGACCTCCACCCGGGTGAGCCCACTCATCACCGCCACACGGGCTTTGGTCGGCCGCTCGCCGGCCTGGGTCTGTGCATCCTGCGCGGCACACACAAAAGCCTGTTTCACCAGCTCGTGAAACTGCGCCGCCGCTATGCCGTGGGCGATACAAAAGCGTGCCAGCGGGCGCAGGATCCGTGCCAGCGCACGATGCAGATGTGCTGTCAAATCAGTCATCGTCGTCGTCGCCGTCGCCGTCGCCGTCGCCGTCGCTGTCATCAGCGTCATCGTCATCGAAGTCGTCGTCAAAGTCTCCGGCGTCCTGTGGCTCAATTTCTGCAGCGATAAAGACGCCGGTGGCCGCGTCGAAGCGGCCCTCAGCCTCAACCCGATCGCCCGGTTGGACTTGGGCGAAGAAGCGTGATTCGTCCTCGATGTCATCAAACTCGGTGGCATCGGTGACCTGTACGGTCGTTCCGTTGATGACAAACTGCCGGGCTGCCGGGTCCAGGGCAGATACCGGGCCACTGAGTTTTTCGTCATCTCGCTCGCCGTCGCCGTCGTCGTCCTTGTCGTCATCGTCGCGCTCGACGCGCAGCGCGAATACGGCGTTATCGCGGACGAACCCGGCGATCTCGACGCGATCGCCCGGCTGGATATCGGCCAGGCCGAATTCCCGACGATTGTCGTCGCTATCATCACGAAAGCGCGTGTTGTTGAGCATGGTGACCACGAAACCGCCCAGCAACGTCAGCGTCTCCGCAGCTGAGTCCACCGCTTCCACGGTGCCGTCCAGTTCAACGGTGACCGACGGCACGATGAACAGACCCAAGGCACGAATGCTCTCGTCATCGATTCGTTCGCCCTCGACGCGGACGCGACGGCCGTTAGCCAGGGTCTGCCCGCCATTGGGGTCCAGTTGCGTTTCCGGCCCCACCTGCACGATCAGGTTGTCGAGGCGGAAACGATCTCCGTTTGCGCTCAGGTCGCGAACCACTCCCACGACCACCGTGCTCTGCGCCGAAATTGGCGTGTCATCGCCCGGTGCGCGGATCACGGTTGGCACCGCTTCGACATCGGTTGCGATGAACAGGCCGTCTGTTTGCTCGCGGCCCTCGACTTCGACCAGCACGTCCACTATGGGGCCGTTTGGTAGGTCATCGATATCGGCAGTGCCGTAGTCGATGGTCAATGCGCCGATGGTAAAGCGGCGTGCGGCGCTATCAACAGTACCGATCCGGCCGATGAGTTCATCGTCGTCGTTGATGTCGTCATCGCGCTCGATATAGCTCGCACGGATCCGGCCGTCTTCGTCCAGTGCCCCGCTGACTTCCACGCGGTCATTGACCTGCAACGTCGCCAGCGACACATCGTCAAACGTGGTGAGCGCATCGACCACGACGGTTTGGCCGAGCGCCGTAAATTGCTGGTTCTCACGATCAATGGCGCTCACCCGGCCCTCGAGCGTGTCGCGGTAGCGAACGACGAGCGCCCGCCCATCCTCGGATTGCAGCGCGACGCGCATGCCCACCTCGAGATCATCGATGCGGCCCGTGCCACGCTCGATGTCAACGACCGTGTCGGTTGTCGTGTAGCGGGTGCCATCGACGATGAGCGAACCGAAGCCGGTAATCGCGCCGTTGACTTGTGCCTTGCGCCCGGTGCCCGACAGATCCGGGCCGGTACTCGGGACGCCATCGCTGCTACTGCAGCCGATGACGAGCACAGAGGCGAGCATTCCGGCGCCGAGAGAGATGTGTCTGATCATGATGAAAGCCCTCGATATCGAAAAAATAGGGATCACCTGGGAGGTGAGTGATATCCATCATAACAACGTGTGAAAATTTTCACAAACACATTCCCTTCACGATGCAGGGCTCACAGAAATTGCTCTTGCCCATGGATGCCAAGGCGCAAAAAAAAAAGACGGCCGAAGCCGTCTTTACGTCTGCCAGGGCCGGCCGGGAGGGGCGCATCACACGCCCGCCGTCCCGGCCGCGCGACTAGCGGCGCCGCTGGCGCCGGCGGTAGGCTGCAGCGCCGCTCAGTGACAGCAACAACAGCAAGCCGATACCAACGCTACCCCCGCGCAAGCCGGCGGGACGCGCATCCGGGCCGGCGCCATCGACAACCCGGCTATCGCTACCCAGGGCGGTTCCGAACACCTGCAGTTCGTTGATGCGCACCTCATTGGGCAGGTTGGACGCGACGAAAAGCGCCAGCGCCTGGAGCTGCAGGTTGCTGCCCGTATCGCAATCCGGATCGTTGGTCGGGTCGCCGTTCACCGGGAAGCGTTCCCGCTGGTAGAACGGGTTGCCCGTGCACTGGCTGTCGCGCACGCGAATGCGCACATGCGAGGCCTCGACCGGGGTAAACGCATCGAACGTCCGCAGATTCTGCTTGGGCGCGGTCGGCCGCAACGGGCCCGCCGGGAATGCATCATCAGGGCTCTCGAAGAACACCGCGAAGTCGGCGTCGCTGGCGCAGGACGACTCGCGGTTGTCGCAGGCAAGCAAATCGAAGCTGCGCAGCATCGAGAAGCGCGACTGGCCCGGCATGGGCAACGCCGAAACATTGACCGACTCGACTCGTACCGGCTCGGCGAGCCGCACAGTGACCTGCCGGCCCTCGACAAACGCGCCCTCGCCCTTGCCTTCGGACGCGGTGCCGGTGCCGTCGGTGGATGACCAGCTGGTGGCTTCGGTCTCGTCGATGAGCTGGGCAAGATCGGCATCACTGTCGCCGTCACCGCTGGCCACGGCGCCGCGGGCGTCGGACGCATAGTTGGCCTTGAGAGGGAACGTCAGCGTGCGGCTTTCGCCGGCGGTGAAGGTTTCCTCAAAGCGCTGCAGGCCGTAGCCCGGGGCGGCAACAATGAAGCGGTAGGTGCCGGGCACGAACGCGACGGTATCGCCGAGGCCGGTGGTGTCATCGAGATCCGCCGAGGGCGTGGCGCGGGCTTCGTAGTCACCCACATAGACGGTGGCGACAGGATTGCCGCCGTCGCTGCCGGTAGCGGCGAAACGGATGACGGCCTCATCGTCGCGCAGGGGCGAGTCAAAGCCAGGCACGGGGCTGGTATCGCTAGGCCCGTCACTGAAGGCCGACGCGCCCATCCCACGTTGTGCAAAGGCATCCCACAATTCGCGCAGGTTCGCTCCGTCATACCGCAGCACGTCGGCGGCGAGCATGGCATCACGCGAATCCAGCATCGACGGGCTGGCCGGCTGTAGCAACATGCCGTCGTAGAGCAAATGCGCCCAGCGCCGGTTGCCCGGGCAGTTGGTGGAGGCTTCCCGCCCTTCGGCACAATCCAGCTGGCGGGCCTTGTCACTGACCGGGAAGTCCGCGTTGTACTTGTCGATCAACGCCTGGCGCACCGTGAAGTTGGTGGCCCCCCAGATTTCGGAGTCCGAGTGCGGTGAGGTAATCCCGCTAGGGTCGTACTCCATGCTGCCGTAAGTCAGCGGCGAGTTAGCGATGGAGTAGTTGCGAATCCCGACTTCCGTATCCCCGGTGGCGTAGCCGGCAACCGCAAAGGGATCAGGGTTGTTGGGCGTTTCCAGGTTCTGGCCAAAGATGAACTCGACAGCCGCCAGATCCGACCAGGACTCACCCATCTTGCCGGCCTGGCCTCCGCCCAGCGACGCATCCGGGCCGCCGGTAAGGCGGTTGGAGGTGGCATGCGTGACCTCATGGACGATGATGCCCAGGTCGTAGCCTCCGTCCACACAGGGCGCATAGATCGCGCCAGGCAGCGCCTGCCAGAGGTACTGATTGGTGATGCCGGGGATGCCGTCCTGCAAGGTGAGCTGGTTCGCGTTGTCGCGGCCGTTCACCGTCAGTCGACCGGCCTGTGCAGAACCGATTTCGCCGTCATTCTGGCGCAGCGGGCTGGTCAGGCCGTAATTGTCGAACTGCAGGTTGGAATTGATTTCCGTCCAGCCCAGCAGATAGGACCAGTCATGCACGCGGTTGTGCTGCACGAACAGGTTGACGGTCGATGCCATGAAGTCATTGAAGTTGGCAGCGGGGTTGACCAGGTTGGTCGGCGCACAGCCCGTCTCGTACCAGCTGTTGCTCCACTCGTAGCGGTACTGGCGATCCAGCGCCACCGGTCGCAGAAAGACGGTGTCCGGTGCGATGAAGTTGATGTTGGAAACCGCGGTCGACGCGTTATTGCCGTGCGTGGTGAAGGTTGGAATGCCGTTGCTCAGCGCATCCCAGGGCGCACGCGAGCCGGCATTGGCCAGCGAGCGGTCGCAGATCGCCGGGTCGCCGCCCAGGTCGTTGTCCTGGGTCGGGTCTTCTCCGGCAATCAGCCAGCACCAGGTTTCGCGGATGTCCTCCGACAAGTCCGTGCCCGCGGGGGCATTGACTTCCGGAATCGGCGACACCGGGAATACATCCCAGCTTGGCAGCGCGAGCGGGTTCAGCGCCAACGGTCCGCCCGGCGACGCCGGGGCGGCGATGATGGCGCCCTGGTAATTGATTTCCGGGGCGGCGGCACCTTCGAAGGGGCACACGACGGTGCTGTAGTTTCCCGGTGGCACTCCGCCCGCCGGGGCGTAGGTCAGCACTTCCGGGCTGGTCAGCAGGTCCTGCTCGGCCACCAGTTCACCGGCCGCAAACAGCTGCAGGGTGATGTCCATGTCGGCGCCTGACGTGGCCGTCGCGCCAATGATGATCTGCCCGGCATTGTCGCCGTCGATGGTGAAGGCGTGCGGTTCGCCACAGGCTCCTGCCGGAGTGGTCCCACTGATCGGCTCACCGCCGGGGGCCTGAATCTCCGGCTCGGCATGCGCGAAATGCTGCACCGCGTTGTCGCGCGTCCAGATGCGTCCGTCCACGGCATCGATGTGCAGGATAAAGGCGCGTGGCACCGCGTTGATGCCGGTACTGTCGAGCAACGTCACTTCATGGACGGGGCGTACGCCTTCGCCGGGAACCGGCAAGGCCCGCAGCCGGACACGCTGAATGTCCTGCGCTGGCAGGCTGGAGCGGAAGCTGAGGAAGTCGGCGGGCTGCGCGACCACCGAAGTCAGCTCACCCAGGACGATACCGACATCCAAGGCCGCGGCCAGCAGGTTCTGCAAGGGCGAACGGCTGGCGGTGGCGCTCAGTTCACTGTCGCGTGCGAGCGTCGAGCCAACAAAGGCCACGGCGCCATCGCGGGTAATGCCCACGGTGACCAGGCCTTCGCGGCC
>JBDNBC010000212.1:0-6935 GCA_039768115.1 Oceanococcaceae bacterium | reverse complement strand
GCCCAGGCCCTCCGTCACGCGCCCGCCGGGAGCATCTGCGCCACCAGGTCCTCGCACTGCGCTCGCGACATATAGCGCGGCACGGCGTAGGTGAATCGAGCTTCCTGACGAGCGGCCTTGGCAATGCGGGGAATATCCGTCGTCTTCAACTCGGCGACGGTTTCCGGAATGCCAAAGCTGCGGTTCATCTGGCGGATGCGCGCAATGAACTGCTGCGCGTTCGATTCCGGGTCTCTTTGATGACTGCCAACACCACACGCCACGGCCAGTGTCGACAACCGTTGGGCGCATTGGGGCATGGAGAAAGCCAGAACATACGGCAGGATGATGGCATTCGCCCGGCCATGAGCGATGTGATAAATCCCGCCAAAGTTATGCGCGATGGCATGCACATAACCGACACCCGCCTGAGTGAATGCCTTGCCGGCCAAATACGCAGCACGCGCCAGGGCCTGCCGGGCCTCAATATTGCTGCCGTCACTGACCGCTGTCGCGAGATTGGCCATGATCAGTTGGGTGGCTTCCAGAGCCAGACTGTCGGTGCGCGCCGTCGCATTCTTTGAGATGAATGACTCCACCGCATGCGTGAGCGCGTCCATGCCGGTCGCTGCCGTGATGTCAGCGGGCACACCCGTCATCAACGACCCGTCCAGCGCTGCGGCGCGCGGCATCAGGCGCGGGTCCATCAGCGGTAGCTTGCGCTGCTTCGCCAGGTCGCTGACCACCGCGACAATCGTGACCTCGGATCCGGTCCCGGCGGTTGTGGGCACCGCATACAGCGGCAGCATCCCCTTGCTGACCCGAAACATCCCCGTCATTTTCAAGATCGGCTTGTTGTTCCGTGCACGCGCCGCAATCACTTTGGCCGCATCAATAACCGACCCGCCGCCGAGCGCGAGTACGGCATCACAACCCTGCTTCTTCAGTTCGGCCACCGCCACCTCAATGTCATCAATCGAGGGGTCGGGGCGGATATCGTCATACACCGCGACCCGGACACCGCCCTCGCGCAGACATGCCACCAGCGGATCGATCAACCCTGTCCGGACCGGAGTCTTGCTGGTGACGAAAAAAATGGAGCGGTGCTTGCGATTGAGCATGTGGCGACACAGATCAAGCGCCGGCTCATCCCCCTCGAAGATCCGGGGCCAGCGGTACGGCATGACAGCCGCCCCGATTTTCTGGCCGCGCATGAAAACGCCGTGCACATAGGATTCCAAAGTGGTGTTCATCATGGTTCTCTTGTATCTCCGCAAGCCATCCCAGTCGCGTTCGGCGTTCTACCTGGCCA
Source organism: Oceanococcaceae bacterium (assembly GCA_039768115.1). Lineage (GTDB taxonomy): Bacteria > Pseudomonadota > Gammaproteobacteria > Nevskiales > Oceanococcaceae > MS8. The sequence goes on along the minus strand of JBDNBC010000212.1, from coordinate 5,644 downwards.
ACAAAGCCTCCACCGCCTTCAGGCTGTTCTCCTCCTTGGCCAGCTCCTTTCGGGCAAAAGCCTCGATTGCCTTTTCGTGGGCGTAGACGTAGTTGAAAAATTCCTGATGCGGCCCCTCGGCGTGCTGTTTCAGCCGGAGGAACTTCTCTTGAAACGGCACAGTGCCCTCAGCAAGCAGTTTCATCGACAGGCGCCAGGGCATCAGGCCCAAAGCGGCGCCCTCCAGCGAACCTTTGAGTCGCCAGGCCTTGGGCTCGGTCACGGCCTGTGCTGTCTCCTGCATGAACGCCAGATAGCGCTCCAAGGTTTTTTCCTCCAGCGCCTTCAAGGTCAGCCACTTCCGCTTTCGCTCCGCGTTCAAAGTCACGTGAGCCGCTTTGTCGAATACCGCCATGCCGAAGACCTCCGACTCGTGGATACGCTGCAGGTCAGATTTGTACTCGGGATAGTTCATTGCGTTAAGCCTGTTTTGATCTTCTGTTGCGGGTCGCCACCGGTCAGCGTGGCCATGTCGTCAACCGCCTGTTCCAAAGCGGCAAAATAGGCATCGGTATCCTCCATGAAGGGCATATGACCGACACCTCGGAAGACGACGGTCCTGGCGTGCGGGATGCGGGCCGCCAACAGCAGTGACTGCCCGGCCGGCACCACCGGATCATGGGTGCCCACGAACAGTGTGCAGGGGATCTGAACCCGATGCAGCTGATCGGCGATTTCCAGACGGCTGATACCGTTGAACAACGCGAACAGCGCCGCGGCGTCGTGCTGGCGGGCATTGGGCCCAACGTTGTCGAGCATGAGCCGGCTCAGCGGGCTGGAACGATAGACCGAGCGCCGATGAGCCAGCAGACTGGCAAACACGCGCTGAACCCGATCACTTCGGCCGGCCAGCGCAATATTCGATGCAAACAGGGGCTTGGCCCAGGTGCCCAGGCCAGCCAGTTTGACCAACAGGCCTTCAACGCCCCCCCAGCGACCGCTATGGAAGCCAGCAATGCTGATAATGCCCAGCACGTTCGGTGCCTGATGAATAGCCAGATTCAACGCGCTGAAGCCGCCCGTGGAATGGCCAATGACGATGGCCTTCCTGTCGCCGAGCAGCGCCTTCAATGCCCCATTCAGCACCTCGAAGAACCACCGTTCATCCACCTGTTCCGGGGCGAAGTCGGCAGGCACGGTGGAGGGATGGTGTGCCGGCAGGCTCAGCGCATACCAGGCCCGGTTTTCCTTGAAATCTGGCGGCACACAGTCGCGCCAGAAATTGACCGACGCGAGAACGCCATGGATGAACACGATGCACGGCTCGTCTTCCCGCGCTAGGTGTTCATTGACAGCCAGATATGCCAGCCCGTGCCCTTGTGATGCAACACACCCTTCCCTCACTTGCATGCCAACGTCACTCCCCATAGCCCCGCCATTATTGATCCTGATGCCTGCGCACCGGGACGCACTCGAACGCCTGAAAGTGTAGAAGTCACCGCACCTGCTGTATTGAACGAAAGAGCTACATTCCTGATATTGCCCGACCGTTCGCCCCAGGCCATCTCAGCCGGCAAATTCCTGTGTGTGTGAATTCTCCAGGGCGCGCCGGGCATCGAGATAGGTCAGGCCGAATGAATCGGAAAAGGCCCGGCTCATGTGAGCCAGATCGCTGAACCCAGACAGCATCGCGGCCTCCATGGGGTTCTTGCCCTCCAGCAACGCGTCGATAGCGACCCGCAGCTTGAGCCACTTCTTGTAGCTCCTCAGGGGCACGCCGGTTTGCTCGACGAACCAGTGTGAAAATCGCGTCGGGGACAGATGAACGAGGGTGGCCAGGGCATCTCGGTCAACGCTTGCGCCTTCCGCAAGCTGCGACCGGATTTCCTTTAGCACCGCTTTCAACCGGAGATCTTCAGAAACGACCCTGCTCCGCGTACTGAGCGGGCCGTCGCTGAGCATCATCCCCAGATCGGCCGAAGGGTTCATTTCGGCGAGCGTGACGGGCAGCTGATCCCGCGAAAGCGGGCACCACCCTCCCTGCGAATCGATATTGAGCAACTGCGTGACCACGTCTGATAGCGGATCAAAATAAAAAGAACAGACGTGCCCCGAAATCAAACGATGTGCGGTCTTGGAGGGGAAATAGACAGCCTTTGAGGACGTCGTCCCATCGGCGGTTTCGTACGCCAGCGCGGCATCCAGTGCAACGGTAAGCTGCGACGCCCAGTGGCTGTGCAGCCGGTTATCTCCCACATGGCCGCGAAATATCGCCACGTTGTGGGAAAAGACAATGTCGCCTTCCCAGTCAGTGCGCGTCACGCCGCCACCATTGTGCAAGGTTTCTCTGTGCCATTAGCGGACCTTTTCCTACGCCCATCAGGTCGCCACTTCGTAGCGAGGAAAATTTTTTTCGTCCCGCGTCAGCATGAGCTGCTCCCGTTTTTCGGTCCAGTATTGATTGGAAAAGCCGACGGGCTGAGATGCTCCCGTTTTTCGGTCAAGTATCGATTGGAAAAGCCAACGAGAGTGAACTAGACTCGCTTTACCGCCAGATTTGGGTTGCCGCTTAGCATTGGAATGCCGCGAGAACGTGTCTGCCGCTGTGACTCCTCGGACAAGGCACTCGCCTGTTCGCACAAATCCCGCCACACGCGAACCTGGAAGGTCTTGACGACGGTTCGCGCCGGACCGCCGCGCCAGTCAAAATCGAACAGCGCTTCACCGCGATCGAATCCGGCTTCGTTCCAGCGAGTCTGGCCGGCAGATGTGCAGCGCTCATAGGCGGCGGCGTTGGCGTTCATCAACGGGACGAAGCAGGTTTCGGCCCAGGAGAGCAATGGGCGCAGGTCATCATGCAGCGACAACGGCCCCGGCAAGCCGGCATGCCGTCCGGCAGCGATGTCGCCAAGCCAGGCGCGCAGGCGTGGCGAGCGTTCGCGCAGGCGACGTTCCGACGAGGGATCGGCGAGGTTCATCCCGAGCTGGCCGTAGAGCGCGGCGTCGGCGAGCGTGAATTGCTCGCCGAGCAAATACGGGCGACGGGCGAGCGCATGCGTTGCGGCGTCGACGAGCTCGTCCCAGGCATGTTCCAAGCGTTTATGCGTTGCGGGGAAACGGGCACGCGTCGGCGGGACCGGTCGGCCGTCATCGGGCCAGCGGGCGTCGTGGGGCGCGACGGAGAAAAGATACGGCAGGCGGCGCGTCTGTCGCTGCGAAAAGCGGCGCGCGAGGACGGAGCGCAGCGGCGGTAGCAGAAGGCTACGGAACTCGTTGGCGAGGCGCGCGCCGGCGGTGTTGTCGTCGCGCGAGACGACCCAGCGGTGGTGGTGCACGCAGTAGAGGCCGATCTCGTCGATGGCTTCTTCGATCAGGCGGCAGACGTAGGCGAGCGCCGGATCGCGCGGGATCAGTGGCGTCTGCGAAGGCCGCGCATGATCGAGCCAGCCGGCGATGCCGCTGCTGTCGTAGTGGATCTTGCCGTCGTCGGTGAAGAGGTAAGGGACAAGCGGATATTCGTCGAGCGGGTCCGGCGACGGCCAGCGCTGGACATCGCGGCGGGCCTGGGCCATGCGTAGGCGCGACATCAGGCGCAGGTTGTCGAGAGCGCTGCCGCCATCGGGACGACGCAGAGTCGGCAGCCCGGCGTGCCGGCACAGGGCCTCGATCTTGAGGAAGTACGGGGAGAGCTCAGAGCCCCACAGGATGGCGGTCATGGGAGGACGATGTTCGTGCCTGAAGCAGTCGATGAGTTCAGTAGTGGTAACGACAAGACACAATGGTCAACATGCTGTCATCCACGGCATAGACGAGTCGGTTTTTCTCGTCGATTCGGCGAGACCAGTAGCCGCTGAGATTCTCACGTAATGGCTCTGGCTTTCCGATTCCCTCGAATGGCTCCCGCATGGTGTCGCGAATCAGCTTGTTGATTCTCTTCAGAGTCTTCTTGTCTTGGGCTTGCCAATACTCGTAATCGGCCCAGGCGGTGGATGTCCACGCCAGCTTTTCAATCATCTTTCAGCGGTTTTTTAACCACATCGCCGCGTCGGTGCTGAGCAATGGACTCAGCCAGATGCGCGGCGTTGGCTGGCGAACCGAGAAGGTGTGCCGTTTCCATGATGCTGTTGAACGTGTCCAGCGACATCAACACGGCGTCAGGGGCATCGCGACGGGAAATGACGGTGTAATCTGCATCTTCGACGACAGCGTCGATGACACCTTTCAAGCCCTTCCGGGCTTCTGAAAAATTGACGACTCTCATAGCACCAACGTGTGCAATATAAGGTACAAGTCTGCCGAAGGCAGTGCTCGTTGTCAACGCGAAGCGCAGGTGTGCTTTGTGCCTGAAGCGGACCTACGCCGGTTTCGTTTTTTCGAGGCAACTGAAGGTTTCAGCCAGCTCATTTGGCACTTCGGCGGCAAACTGATCGTCAACCGGGTATAGCGGCATGTGCATTTTGATTGCCGCCCAAAGGGCTTCGGCCTGCTGGCGATCTTTGCCCTTTTTGCGAGGATTCCGTTCAGGTTTTTCGGCCAGCCAGCGCTTATGCAATGCGAAGTACCTTGGGTCAGGAACGACGAGTCGCGCAACAATGCCCCGCTGACTGGTGACCACCTGGGTCACCGGTTTTCCAAGTATCAGCCAATCCTGCTCAGGCAAGGCTACGGGACGGATTCTCTCTTTACTCGGGAAGGAATGAACGCGGCTTTGCGGCAACAGGAATTCGACTTCGTACGCCATCTGATTACGCATCTGGAATGGCTTCTCTGCGTTGACTGTATAGGTGCTATCGACAGACTTCATCGCTTCATAGAGCGGCATTGTCGTCGCAAGTGCGAGTCCCTCATGTCCGCGCCAGGTGAGGTCACAATCCTCGGTCGCATCAAGCCCCGTGGCGAATCGATCCATCGCCTCTAACTCGTATGCAGCCATGGCATTTGTGCCTACCACCAGGACAGCCGAACCAAGCAATCCTCTTCGGTCACACTCGACCAATACACGTGCAGCAGCGTCCGCGATGCGTGGGAGACGCAAGACTCGGTACTGCGCTGCCAACTCAGTGAATCGTGCTTTTATGCTCTTTGATCGGTTCTTCGCGTCTTCACGTGCAGGCATTTCCGTGGCAGCCAAACCTTCGGTCGATGCGTTACGGGGGCCAATGTATTTGGCGTTTCCAACTCGGTCCGTGACCCGATAGAGGTGGTCATTGCCGTCGACCGATTTCCACGCCAAGCGTCCGCCAAGTTGAAATAGCGTTTGCTCGGCAGAAATCCACTCGTCATAGGCAACTGAGATGTTTTCAATCAAGCGAAGCTGTTCGTTACTTAAAGGCACTATCCCGCATTTCGTTTATTTACTAAACGCAGGATAGCACTTATTTGAGTTTGTGCACGACAGTCCGCTATGCGCCCATTGCCGTCGTTGCTGTCTGTGATCAGTCTCGTGATCCGAAATGCCCCGTTGTTTGTCAGTTTTCTAAAGCAGCAGATCAGCGTCCGGGCTTTTTTCCAAAATTTACCCCCGAGGCTCATCAACTCATCGATGATTGGCGGTTTCTCATGTTTAGGCTGGATTGCACAACCCAAACCTAAACCCGTTGCCACCGGTGACCTTCAGAACCTGCACCCCGGGGTGGGACACGACTGACACGACCGACGTTCAATT
>JBDNBC010000211.1:0-6217 GCA_039768115.1 Oceanococcaceae bacterium | reverse complement strand
GCTGACCGAGCTCGAGGTTGCCTATGAATTGACGGTCGTCAGTGCCCACCGCACGCCGGATCTCATGACCCGCTACGCCCGTGAAGCCGAGGAGCGCGGCTTGCGGGTCATCATCGCGGGCGCTGGCGGTGCGGCGCATCTGCCCGGCATGGTGGCCGCAATGACGGTACTGCCCGTCATCGGCGTGCCCGTCAGCGCGACCAAACTCAACGGTCATGACGCCCTGCTCTCCATCGTGCAGATGCCGGCGGGCATTCCGGTGGCTACGGTCGCGATCGATAACGCCACCAACGCCGGGCTTCTGGCGGCACAGATTCTCGGCACCAGTGACAGCGCCCTGCGCCAGCGACTGCATCAATACCGGGCCTCACTCGAGCAGAAGGTGCTGGCCAAGGCCGCCCGGGTCAGTCGCAGCGGCTAGGGACCGTAGTCGTGGGCAGCGGCAAATCGAGCGCTGCACAGGTGTGAACGAAGTCCTGCTGTGGCGGCGCCGCGATACATAACGTCTCTCCCGTGCGCGGATGCGCCAACTGCAGCGCGGTCGCGGCGAGATACAGACGGTGATACCCGCGCCACGCGAAAAACAGGTGGTTGTGATGGCGATCGCCGTGGTTCACGTCGCCGATGATGGGGTGATTGATCCGCCGCAGGTGCCGCCGCAATTGATGCTTGCGGCCGGTCTCCGGATGCAGGGCGACAAGTGCGTAGCGCTGCTGCGCGTAACGGCCCAGCGCCTGGTCCAGCGTTGTGGTCGCCAGGCATTCAAAGCGGGTTCGCGCCGACTGCGGTTCGGACTGAACGTCTCGCTCGGGCTCCGCGTACTCGTCACGTTCATAGTGCAGGGGCGAATCGATGACGCCGGCGGCGTCCGGCCAGCCGCGTACGACCGCCAGATAGGTTTTGCGCAATTCCCGCCGGGCCAACCGTGCAGCCACGATCCGCGCCGCCTCGGCATGTCGGGCAAAGAGCAGCACCCCCGATGTGGCCTTGTCCAGCCGGTGCAGTGGAAACACGCGCTGCCCCAGCGCATCCCGCGTCATCTGCAAGGCAAAGCGGGTTTCCCGGCGGTCCAGGGCCGAGCGATGCACCAGCAGGCCGGCCGGCTTGTGCACCGCGACCAGGTCATCGTCGGCATAGAGCACGCGGAAATCCGCGATATGGCATTCGGTGTGCATCGCCAGAGCATGCGTGAACTTGCCGTTCCCGGTGCTCGTGGCCACCAACAATGACGCGCTACTGAGCCGCAACGAGGCTGCTATCGTCTGCACATGAACGAGACTTCAGCAGCGGCTCCGGCCGTACGCGCCCACCACTACGACACCCGCACTCTGCGCCTGCACACCCTGGAAGCCGGCGACCCACAGGCGCCCCTGGTGATATGCCTGCACGGCTTTCCGGATACGGCAGACACCTGGCGGACGCTGCTGCCTGCGCTGGCGACGGCCGGTTATTACGCCGTCGCCCCGCACATGCGTGGCTATGCGCCCAGCGCGCAGGCGCCGGATGGCGATTACCGGGTTCCGGTGCTGGCCGACGATGCGCTGGCGCTGGCCGATGCGCTGAAGCGCTCGCGTTTCGCCATCGTCGGCCATGACTGGGGGTCCGTGGCCGCACACTATCTGGCCAATGCCGCGCCAGAGCGGGTGTCGGCGATGGTGACCGCGGCCGTACCGCACCCGCGCAGTCTGCGACCGCATCCGCAGCAATTGTGGAACTCCCGCTACATGCTGGCCTTTCAATGGCGCGGCCGCGCCGAGCGTCGGGTCAGGGCCGACAACTTCGCAGCCATCGATGAGCTGTGGCGGCGCTGGTCGCCCGGTTGGCAGTACACCCCCGAGGACATCGCCCCGATCAAGACGGCGCTGGCAGCACCCGGTGGCGTGCAGGCCGCGCTGGCTTACTACCGCGCGCTGCCGCAGGCGATTGGACGCGCACTGCACGACCCGAAGGCACGCGCTCAGTTGCGTACAACGTTCGCGCGGACCCGCGTGCCGACTCTGGCGATGGCCGGCATCGACGATGGCTGCATGCGCGCGGCGGGGTTCCGCGATGGGGAGTCCCACTACAGCGGCCCATTCCGGCTGCAGTTGCTTGCCGATGCCGGTCACTTCATGCACCGCGAACAGCCCGACGCCTTCGCCGAGTCCACGCTCGCATGGTTTGCCCTCCACGCACATTAAGATGGTGGCCCAGCCGATGCATGTTCCCTGCATCCTGCCTTGTTGTGATGCAGGCGAACTCGTATTGCGCTGCGTGTTCTTTCCTGTAGCGACCTAGAAAACGACCCCATGAGCGAACGACCGCTGTCAGCCCGCCCACGCCCGCGCCCCGCGGCGGAAACCGCCGAGGTCGACGCCGCCCTTCGGCTACTGCTGGTAGAGGACCAGCCTGCAGATGCCGCGATTATTCGGCGCCTGCTGCGCAAACAAACGCCGGCCGATCAGGACGTCGATGTCATGCATGTGACCACTCTTAGCGACGCCATCGCCGCGCTGGAGACCGAGGGCCTGCTGCACTGCGTACTGCTGGACCTGAGCCTGCCAGACAGCCGCGGCCTGGAGACTCTCAGCCGCCTGCACATTGTCCGCTCCGATATTCCCATCATTGTCCTGAGCGGCATTGACGACGAGCAAACCGCCAAGGCTGCGGTCGCGCTCGGCGCCCACAGCTACCTGTCCAAGCAGGCCATTGCGAACCATGAGCCGCTCTGGGAGCCGATTTTTCACGCCATTCTTGCCACGGGTCACCGCAGAGCACATACCGAGGATCTGGTTTCCCCTCGCGGTCGGTTCCTGCTGGATGGGCAGCACCGGATCGTACGCTGGGACGAAAACTGCGCGAACATGACCGGCTGGCCCGCCCAGGAAGTCATTGGCAAACCCATACTGCCGCTCTTCCCCACGTCCCGGCGCGCCGAGATGCAGGCACTCCTGCGGCGCAAAGCCAATGCTGACATGCCGGCAACGCGGACCGAAATCGTCGACCCTTCCGGCGTCCCTCATGTTGTCAGCATGCAGGCCGACCTCATTGCCGAAGGCCGACAGGAAACGTCCTGGATGCTTCGCGCGATTCGTGGAGCACGGGACGCGCATCTGGCCAATCAGATCCTGCATCACGTCCACAAGCACAGTCGCGATGTGCTGTTGCGGATCGACCTCAATGGTGGCATTCGCACTGCGAACCCGGCAGCGGCACGGGTTGCGGGCCTGCCGCAGGGGCAGTTGCGCGGTAAACCGCTACTCGACCTTCTTGGGTCGGCCAACAAGGCACCCGTCAGCAAAATGCTCGTGGCCCTGCGCAAGGGACAGCCAGACACGCATCATCTCGTGACGTGGCCTACGGCCAGCGGGCCGCAGCCCTACACGCTATTTCTTGCGCCACTGCGTGATGAACTGGGCGGCTTGACGGGCGGCAGCATCATCGCCCTTCCCGCCGAATCAACAGGATCCACTGCTACCGCACCTTAAAGTCCGGCTGGGGCAGAACTCCTGCCAGGCCGCGCACGGTATCGACATAACGGCCGCCCAGCATCGCTTCCCCCTGATGATTGAGGACTTGTAAAGGGCGGAAACCGTCCGCATCCGCAGCCTCCCCTACCTGCACACGATTGGGCCCACTGGGCAACAGGTTGGGCTTGATGAAGCGTGCATCGATTTCCAACAGGCGCGGGCCGCCGTTCTGAATGGTTTCAATCGTCCGCGCCAACGTGCCAAAACCGTGCAGGATGCAGCCACCAAAGCGTGTGCGCCGGGCGACCGGCCACAGCGTATGAATGGGATTGAAGTCGCCGGTCAGAAAGAAAAACCGCTGCCCGTCTGCACGATCCGCTGACCACTCGCCCACCGTTTGCCAATGCGGCCCACCAGCCGCCGGCCGAGATCTGCCTGCGGATTTCCCCACCACCACCGCAGCCAATGTATCCACGGTCATGGCTTCGGCATCCGCGGCCGAGCCCACCGTCACCCGCGTGTGCACCCGCATCCGCTGCCCGTCGCGCCGGCAGCTCACTAACTCCCCACGCAGCATCAGCTTGGCGTTGCGTGGCAACCATGACCGCAGCCGAAAATACACCCCCTGGTTGACCACGCTGAGCATGTTGCAGGGTGCCAGGCTGGTCAGCCTGGCCACCATCGGCATGCCGTAGTGGGCAAAGAAATGTGGCGGCAGCGATTGCGCGTAACGGTCGTCGTTCACACCGCACCACGCGACGTAGGCATCCACCAGAGCCGCTGACGCCGGCTTGATGGTCTGCTCGTGCACGGCATGGGGGTCCCGCAAACGATTTTTGAGGCGACCCGGAACGAAGGACCACAACAACCCGCTGCTCATGCCGGCGATCACCGGCCATTGTTCGGTCAGCAAGCGGGGTGACGGTGAAGGCGCCGAACCGGACATCAGCAACTCCGAAGGTGAATGTGCGGTGGACGGCGGCAATCAATCATTGCGCATAACCCAGAAGGCCAGCCACGACATCAACGGCCGTGGCAGGAAGCGCATCGAAAACGCGGTCATCGCATTCATCCAGCCGGTGACGATTTCCGGACGTCGGGCGGCCATGCGCTTCACCGCGAGGCGGGCGACCGCCGTGCTGCTCATGATGGTCAGGCGATGAAACCAGGTCTTCTTCTGGCCGGAGACATCAAAAAACTCCGTGGCCGTGACACCGGGACATACGGTGGTACAGGACACGCCTGTGCCACGCAGTTCGAAGTGCAGCGCATGGCCAAAGCTCAGCACATAGGCCTTGGCCGCGGCATAGGCGGCATAGGTGGGTGAGGGCTGGAACGCGCCGGTGGATGCGATCTGCATGATGTAGCCGCGGCCGCGGGACACCATGCCGTCGACGAACAGCCGGGTCAGGTGGGTCAGCGCGACGATGTCGAGCTGCAGCATGTTCTCGGTGGCCTCCCAGGCGACATCGCGAAACTCCCCGTACACGCCCAAGCCGGCATTGTTGATCAGGATGTCAATGCTCAGACCCTGCTCGGCTACCCGGGCGGGCAGGGCGTCACGTGCTTCAGCCGATGACAGATCCGCAGGCAGACAATGTACGGCGACACCGAAGTCCCGCTCGATCTGCTGCCGCAGTTCTTCCAGACGCTCCACCCGGCGCGCCACCAGAACAAGGTTCGCACCGTGTGCCGCCAGTTCCCGCGCGAGATCCGCGCCGATCCCGCTCGAGGCCCCGGTGACAAGGGCCGTATGGTTCTGAAACATCTTTGTGGTCATGGTCTGCCTCGAGCTGCTGATGAAGAAAAGTCTTTTCCCCACGCATGGTAAGAGGAGCTGCCGGCCGCGCGGTACTTGGTGCAGAGAATTGCCACCCCAGGCCGGCACCTTACCCTGCATACGGCGCTATGCTGAACGCTGATTTCTTGCGGTGATCTCCATGCTCAACGAACTGCCGCGGGCGCGACGCCCGCTGGGTGTGATTGGCGGCCTTGTGTCGCTGGTCCTGCTCATGCTGACCGGGCCTGCACTGGCCGACGACCCGCTGCGTGCGGCTGTTGATGACCCCGGCCGCAGCGCGACATTCGTCGCGCGCGATGGGTACCGCAATCCCTACGAAACGCTGCGCTTCTTCGGTGTTCAGCCACACCACACGGTGGTGGAAATCTCTCCCGGCGGCGGCTGGTATACCGAGATCCTTGCACCGTACTTGCGTGAGAGCGGCCAGCTGTACGCCGCCCACTTCGACCCTGACTCCGCGGTTACCTACTACCAACGCTCGCGCAAGAACTTTCTGGACAAGCTCGCCGGCGACCCGGCCCGCTATGACCGCGTGACCGTGACGGCCTTCGCCCCACCGGACCTTACCGACATCGCGCCGGCCGCCAGCGCCGACCGCGTGCTGACCTTCCGTAATGTCCACAACTGGTACATGCGCGGCAAGGGAGAGGACACCCTGAACGCGGCGTTTGCGGCGTTTTTCCGCGTACTCAAACCGGGCGGCGTACTCGGTGTGGTCGAGCACCGGCTCCCGGCGGACCGCCCGCTGGCTGACCAGGACGACAGCGGCTACATGCGTGAAGATGTGGTGATCGCCGCGGCCCGCGCTGCCGGCTTCCAGCTCGAGGCCCAATCCAACATCAACGCCAACCCGCTGGATACCGCCGACCACCCCGCAGGTGTCTGGTCATTGCCGCCCAGCCTGCGCGGTGGCGAGGACACCGCGGGCCACTACCTGACCATCGGGGAAAGTGACCGCATGACCCTG
>JBDNBC010000210.1:0-7302 GCA_039768115.1 Oceanococcaceae bacterium | reverse complement strand
GACCCGCTGGCGCAGGAAACCATCGCGCAGAGGTCAGATTTTCTGGCCACGGTGTGTTCGAACCTGGCCTTGAGCGTGGGCGCCAGCGGCGGCATCTGGCTGTGCGGCGATCTGCTCAATCGCTGGCAGCAACATGGCTTGTTCGACGCCGATCGCTTCGCCCGCCGCTTTACCGCCAAGGGGCGATTCTCCGCCTACTGCGCCGCCTGCCCGGTGTTCATGGTCACGGCGCCGGATCCGGCTTTCTTAGGCCTGTCTGCAATGCTCGGTCTGCCCGCTCAAGGATGCGCGGGAGAACCTGCTCATCACCTCGATGCGCGTGGCGTGATGCGAACGCCCCGCACCCGCCGGGGCTGAGCTGTCCTGATTCCGTAATAAACCGTCCGTATAACGCGGGTTGGGGCTGGAGCCATCGCGAGTGCTGTGAATGCCTGCGGTTGGGATGCCTTGGGATCGAGAACCGCTGAGAGGATGGTACGTAGATGAGTAACCCCACCCGCCGTCGTCCGGCTGCCTTGTCGCGGCGCGAGGTGCTGCGCGGCATGGCCTGCAGCAGCCTGGTGTTGCCGCTCGCTGCCTGCAACAGTTCCTCGCGTATGCGCGCGCCCGCGGCCCGCGGGGAGTCCCTGTTCCAGCATGGGGTGGCCAGTGGCGATCCGCTGGCCGATCGGGTGATTCTGTGGACGCGGATTTCGGTGTCGGAGCCGACGCCGGTGCAGGTCGAGGTGGCGCGCGACGCGGCCTTCAACGTCATCGTTTTTCAGCGTCTCGTGCAGGCCACGGCGACCACCGACTACACCCTGAAGGTCGATGCCGAGGGTTTGGCGCCGGGTCAGTTCTATTTCTACCGCTTCCGCAGCGGGTCGGACGTTTCGCCCACCGGCCGCACGCGTACCGCGCCGGCCGGGGAGCCGGAACGCCTGCGGCTGGCGTTGGTGTCCTGCTCGAACTACGCCAACGGGTTTTTCAACCCGTATCGGGTCCTCGCCGAACGCGAACTGGACGCCGTGGTGCATGTGGGCGACTACCTATATGAGAACGGCACGGTCGGCACCCTGGGCCGCGCGCACGAACCGCCGTTCGAAATCCTGTCGCTGGAGGATTATCGCGAGCGGCATGCGCAGTATCGGCGGGATCCCGACTTGCAGGCGATGACCGCCGCCCACCCGCTGATCGTGACCTGGGACGACCACGAATCCGCGAACAACTCCTGGATCGATGGGGCGCAGAACCATCAGCCCGACACCGAGGGCGACTGGAATGAACGCAAACGGGTCGCCGCACGGGCCTACGCCGAATGGCTGCCGATCCGGCTGCCCGACCCCAGCGATCCGTTGCGTATCTGGCGGCGCCAGACTTACGGCGATCTGGTCGACCTGTTTGTGCTCGATACCCGGCTCCAGCGCAATGCTCCGGAAACCGATGTCACGCTGTTTGGCGCGGAGGCCAACGATCCCGCCCGCAGCATGCTCGGCGCACCGCAGCGGGAGTGGCTGCTGGCCGGGCTCGATGACTCGCATGCGCGGGGCATCCGCTGGCGGGTGCTGGCCCAGCAGACGATGATTTCGCCGCATCGCAGCAGCCCCGATTTGTCGCTGCTGCCCTTACCCTATCTGCCGCCGGCGCTGGTGGAATCGGCCGGCCTGCGCCAGGGCGGCGGCAACGAGGGCAGGGACAACTGGGGCGCGTATATCTTCGAGCGCGACATGCTGATGCGCCATCTGCGCGACGGCGGCATCAGCAATAACGTGGTGCTGAGCGGTGACATCCATACCGCCTGGGCCACGGATGTCGTTGAAGACGCCTACACGCCGTTCAACCCGCTCAGCGCGTCACTGACGGGCGCGCCGGGTTACAACCCGCTGACCGGCCAGGGGTCGGTAGCCGTGGAGTTCACCAGCATGAGCGTGACCTCGAACAACTTTGCCGATATGGACGGCGGCGCTCAGGTCGGACAGATACTCGGTGCCGCCGGCGTGGCCGGTAACCCGAACGTGCACTACTGGAACCCGGCGACACACGGTTTCGTGCTGATCGATATCACCCGCGACCGGCTGACGGGCGAATTTTGGGACACCGGCACGGCTCTGGAGCCGCTTGCGCCGGGAGCGGATGCGGTGCGGGATGCGGCCTGGTTTGTGGATCACCTGCCCGCGGGCCGCATCAACGCCAATCACCTGCGCCGCGCTTAGACGGCGCAGGTGATGCCGCCACGGACGGCGGCGCGTCGAAGGATGGTCAGGCCGTGGATTCCAGATCGGGCTCCGGCTCTGGCTCGGGTTCCCAGCCCACCAGCAGCAGCGTCGCCGCGACGGCAATGGCCAGCCCGACCAGCGGGGTGAACAGGGCCAGCGACACGCCGATCAGCAGCACGGTCCCACGGCTGACCGGATCCTTCGGAATGGCCATCGCGATGTAGGCGCAGGCAAAGCCGGTGAGGATCAGCGTCAGGCTCAGTGCAATTCCCAGCAGGGGCTTGAGCAGGGTCAACAGCGGGAGCAGGAAAAAGATGAAAGGCAGGCCCATCAGGTAGTAGGAGGACAACCCGTCCGCCAGCCGCGGCATGGCCTTGGCGCCCTGTTTCCAGCGCTCGATGATCACAACCTGAACGCCGGTCCAGAGCATGCCCTGGGTGGGGAAGAAGGGCGTGGTCACAGCCATGATGCCGTTGCGGATGGCCAGCGCCAGGTGAGTGCGGCCGGGCTCGCCGGGCATCGGGTCGTCTTCGCGCAGGCGTTGGCCGTCCTTGAGGACTTCGCGCCCGGTGACCAGGTCGCCAAACATGATGACGTAGGTCAGCATGGCAATCGGCAAGGCCTTGATCAGCATTTCGACGCTGGGCCAGCCGATCACGAAGGGCGATACCTTGCCCAGCGTCGTGCCCAGCGGCGGAATCAGGATTCCCCACTCGATGTCGTAGGACACCTCGCCGACCAGCGGGCCAATGATGGCCGCCGCAAGGAAACCCGGAAGCAGGCCCAGGGCCGCGACCTTGGCCAGCCAGGAATGCTTCATCTTGAGTTTGTTCAGCGGTACCGAGAACAGCAACACCAGACAGATGGCGCACGCGACCGCGATGGAAATCGGCGTTTCCAGCAGAAAGCGCTCGGCGTCGTCCACGAACACGCGCTTGAGCGCGGCGATGCTGGCACCGAGGATGATCCCGGCCTTGAGCACCGGCGGCAGCCAGCGGATCAGCCGTGCGCCGGTGCCGGTAATGCCCAGGATCATGACCAGCAACGCGAAGTTGAGCGTCAGCGCGGTCATGGCCTGCCAGCGCAGCACCGGATCTTCGTAACTGCCGAGCACAAAGGCCAGCACCAGGGGCAGGGCGGGCGTGACCCAACCCGGCGCGTAGGGCTCGCCGAAGACGATGACTGCCGAGGTGATCAGCAACATGTGGACGAAGGAGCAGGTCACCGCTTCTTCGAAGCTCAACCCGAAAAAACCCACCATCAGGGGGACCAGTGCCAGGCCGGTTGCGGCCGAGACGAAAAAGCCCTGCAAGAATTCGGGCCACAGCAGGCGGGTGTGCAGGAACGGAACGCGGAACGTAAACGGTCCCCAGCGCCATCCTGGCGCCGGTGTCGGTGTGCTCATCGGGGTCTCCTCGATTGGTGTTATGCGCCGCATTCAGCTCGGCGCGAGGCCGGATAGTACCGGTTCGAGCTGAAACGCACGCTATGAAAAATGGCAGGATATTTGCAACCAATTAGGCTTACGCGCCGTACATCAATTTGGATGTTCGGTGACAACAGATCCTGGAGAACAAGCAGTGACGTATTCGCAAATTCGCGAGGGATGCAAAGTGGCCGTCCGGACCCTAACCGGCGTCCTCGTTTTGGCAGTGGCCGCACCCTGGGTCAATGCCGCTGAACCGCAGTGGCGCGCCGGTCCGGGCGTCGTGGCCTATGCCGACCGCGCCGTGAGCGACACGTACATCGTGTTGCATCAGGCGCCGCCGCTGGCGACCTATGGCGGTGGGATTGCCGGATTGCTGGCCACGGCCGCTCCGGTGCTGGGTCAGCGCCGGCTCAACAGCGAATCACCCACCGCGCTGGCTTATCTCGATTTCCTGACCGGTCAACTGGATGCGTTGATTGGTCGGGCCGAGGCCGCGCTCGGGCGTGAACTCGACATCCAGCACCGGATGCACCACGCGCTGAACGGGTTCACCGTCCGCCTGACCCCGGCGGAAGCGCAGCGCATCGCCGAGCTGCCCGGTGTGTTGCGGGTGGAAGCGCCGATCGTGTTTTCGCTCAACAGTGACAATGGCCCGGCATGGATCAATGCGGATGTCATTCACGACGGTTCGGGCACCTTCGATAATGTCGGCACGATGGGCGAGGGCGTTGTCGTCGGTGTGATCGATTCCGGAGTCAATAGCGATCACCCCTCATTCGCCGCCGTGGGCCCGGTGGATGGCTACGTCCACACTAACCCCCGGATGCTGCTGGGCTTGCCTCGGTTTTACGGCCTGTGCCTGCCACCGACCGGGTTCCCGTTCTGCAACGACAAGCTGATTGGCGTCTGGGATTTCACCGGCACCACACCGCTGGATGATGACGGCCACGGCAGTCACACCGCGTCAACCGCGGTCGGCAACATCGTCGATGCCTCCCTGGCGGCGCCGACGATGACGCTTGAGCGCCGGATCGGCGGCGTGGCCCCCCATGCCAACCTGATCACTTACAAGGCCTGCATCACCTCGCCCTTGCTGGCCGGGTGTCTGTCGCCGTCGACCGCGCTGGCGATCAATCAGGCCGTGGCGGATGGCGTTGACGTCATCAATTTCTCGATCGGGGGCCCGTCCGGCAACCCCTGGGCCGACGCCAACGCGCAGGCCTTTCTGGCCGCGCGGGCCGCGGGGGTCTTCGTGGCCACCTCGGCCGGCAACTCGGGGCCGGGTGCAGCTACCGTAGGCTCGCCTGCCGATGCGCCGTGGCTGCTGAGTGTGGCGGCCTCGACACATGACCGGGCGCTGGAGAACGCGCTGGTCGATCTCAGCGGCGGCGCCAGCACCCCGCCGGGAGACCTGGCCGGACGCAGCCTGACGGCGGCGCTGCCCAGCACCGAGATCGTCTACGCCGGGGATTTCGGTGATGCGATCTGCCTGATGCCCTTTGCGGCGGGCACCTTCGACGGCAAGATCGTCGTCTGCGACCGTGGTGAAAATGCGCGGACGGAGAAAGCCGACAACGTGGCCGCGGGCGGGGCCGTCGGCTTCGTTCTGGCCAATGACGAAGCCAACGGCGCCAGCCTCAACGGCGACGGGTTCGCAATTCCCGGTGTGCATATTTCCTTTGCCGATGGCCAGAAGCTCAAGGCGTGGCTGGCCGATGGCGGCAGCGGCCATAGCGGGTCGATTCGCGGCACCGAGGCGGCGGCCGACCGCGCTGCGGGGGATGTGGTCGCCGGCTTCAGTTCGCGCGGGCCCAACCCGGCCGCGCCGGGCGTGATCAAGCCGGACATCACGGCGCCGGGGGTCGATGTGATCGCCGCGGTGAACTCCGGCCTGCTCGCGCTGAATCCGGAGCCCGAGTTCGGCGTGCTCAGCGGGACGTCGATGTCCAGCCCGCACGCCGCCGGTGCGGCCGCGCTGTTGCTCGCGCTGCATCCCGAGTGGACGCCGGATCAGGTGCAATCGGCGCTGATGACCACCAGCTTTGTCCAGCGCGGCAAGAACGGAACAGACGGCCTGGTGAAAGATGACGGCACGACACCCGCCGATGCGCTCGACGTGGGCGCCGGGCGGATTGATCTGGCCAAAGCGGCCCGCGCCGGTCTGCTGCTCGATGAAAACGAAGCCAACTACACGGCCGCCGATCCCACCGCCGGGGGCGACCCCACGGCACTCAACCGCCCCAGCCTCGGCCATGGTGATTGCGTGGGCGCCTGCAGCTGGATGCGGACGCTGACCGCTACGGTCGATGGCAGCTGGAGTGCCGTCACCGCCGCGACCGAAGGGCTGATCGTGCGCGCGTCGCCGGCGACCTTCACCCTGCAGGCCGGCGAAGAGATCACGCTGAGCATCACGGCGGACACCGTTGGCCTCACGCCGGATCAATGGCACTTTGCCGATCTGCGTCTGGTGCCAACGGCGGCCAATGTCCCGGAAACGCACCTGCCGGTGGCCGTGCGCACGGGAGCCATGGAGTCGGATGCGGGTGAAGGTACGGAGGCGGCCGCGCCCCGCAGTACCTCAGCGGTGGTTCGCGGTGGTGCGCTAAACGGGCTGGCCCTGGTGATGTTGCTGGCGCTGGGTTGGTGTGGTCAGCGACCGCGGCGGATGATGCGGGCGTAGCACCGACCGGGGAGTCGGTGCGCGTCGCGCCGGCTCTGCCAGAGCGGGCCGGCGAACGGCTGCTAGACTCCGTCGTGGTACTTATGCCCCGGAGACGCCCCCGTGCCTGCTGACATTTTTGCTGACTACGGCTTTACATTGGTTGCGCTGGGCCTGAGCGCGGGTCTGTTTCTGGTGCAGTTGCTGGTCGCCGATCTTGCGGGCATTCGTGCCGGGCATAAACCCGGGAATGCCATTCCCGCGGACGGCCGCTTTCTGTTCCGGGCCAGCCGCGCCCATGCCAATCTTAACGAGAGCTTCTCGGCGTTCATCGCCCTGGTCATTTTTGGCGTCGCCATCGGTGCGAGTGCCACCGGGCTTAATGCCGGAGCCGGGCTGTATCTGTTGGGGCGGGTGGCTCACATGTTGTGTTACTACGCCGGCTGGCACCTGCTGCGGTCGGTCGCCTTCGGCGTCAGCCTGCTGGGGCTGTTCGTCATGCTCAGTGTCGGTCTGCTCGCAATCTAGGGGGCGTCACATGCCGGGCTCTACCGCGTTACGGAGAAGCGGTCGGCCGCCTCAACGCGCCGAGCCCAGGCGGTAAGGGAGCAGGTTCTTTGCGCACGATCTATCGGGTGTTTATGGCCTGCGTGGCGATGTCGCTGCTCGCCATGCTGGCCATGCTGCTGGGGCCCGATGAGGGCCTGGAGGCCCTTGGCGGCGTCCTGGTCGCCTATTTCGCGTTGCTCATTCATATTCCAGCGGGTGCCATGGTTGCCGTGCAGGCGTACCGAATCCGCAGGTTTGATGCCGTTATCGCGGCCATCTTTGTCTACTTTGTTGGGATTTACGGTGCCGGGCTTTACGTCTGGGCAGTGAGCAGTGGTATCGACCGTCGTGTCGCCGATGCCGTCGAGGCGCAGCGCGACCCTGCGGGGTTTGCGTTGCGTGAGATGGGCGAGAGCCTGCTTCACGATCACATCCGCAGGCGGCCGCTTGACCCCGCAAAGGTCAACCGG
>JBDNBC010000209.1:0-3721 GCA_039768115.1 Oceanococcaceae bacterium | reverse complement strand
GCGACCAGCAGTTTGCGCGGCAGACCTTCGCCGGCAGCCCGCGGGTACGGCGGGTCCGTGGCGGGGATTCCCGTGCCGAATCGGTGCTGGCCGGATTGGCCGACCTCGCTGATCAGGCGCATCCGGATGATGTGGTGCTGGTACATGATGCGGCTCGGCCGCTGATCAGTGCCGACGATATTGCCGCTGTCATTGCGGCGGCGCTGCAATGGCCGGACGATGGTGTGATTCTCGCCACGCCGGTCGCCGACACCTTGAAGTCCTGCGACCCCACCGCGGCGAACAATGCCCATCCGCAGGTCACCGCGACGGTTGATCGCGATGGGCTGTGGCAGGCGCAGACGCCGCAGGCCGCCCGTTTCGGCCCTCTGCACGCCGCCATGACAGCGGCGGTGCGGATGGCCGAGGCGGGCGGGGTTGCGGTCACGGACGAAGCCGGTGCGCTGCAGCAGTTCGGGATTACCGTGCGTGTCGTTCCTGCAGGCCAGCCCAACCTCAAGGTCACGACCCGGCAGGACCTCGCATTGGCGGACGCGGTTCTGGCCCGGCGCCTGCGCAATGCCTGAGATGGCACTACGAATCGGCCAGGGTTTCGATGTGCATCGGTTTGGTCCGGGTGATCACGTCATGCTTGGCGGCGTTCGCATCGCCCACAGCCAAGGCCTGGTCGCACACTCCGATGGTGACGTGCTGCTGCATGCACTGACCGATGCGCTGCTCGGTGCGGCGGGGCGGGGTGATATCGGCCAGCACTTTCCGGATTCCGATGCGGCTTTTCGTGGCGCGGACAGCCGGCAGTTGCTTGGACGGGTCTGGACGGACATTCGCGCGGATGGCTGGCAGCTGGCCAATGCTGATCTCACCGTCATCGGCGAACAGCCACGGCTCAATCCGCACCGCTTGACCATTGTGAATTCTGTTGCCATGTGCCTGGCGGTGCCGCCCGCGCAGGTCAACCTGAAGGCCACGACGACGGAAGGTCTGGGATTTTGCGGCCGCCGTGAGGGCCTGGCCGCCATGGCTGTAGTGTTGCTGACCCGCAGCTGAAGGTGCGCGCGGGCGGCCGCTAGCGAATTCGCAGCAGCACGAGCAGGGCGCCGTGGCCACCGGACCAGGGCGGAGCGGTCGCAAAGGCCAGCACCCGATCATTGCGGCGCAGGGCGGTTTCGACCCGGCTTTTGAGTACCGGCCGGCCGTTGGGCGAGCGCAGGCCTTTGCCGTGGATGATCTTGATGCAACGCCAGCCGCGGATGTCGGCCTGTTCGAGTAAGTCGCGCACGGCTGCTGCGGCTTCGGGGCGGGTTAAGCCGTGTAAGTCGGCTGTCGCCTGGATCGCGTACTGGCCGCGGCGCAGCTTGCGAATCTGCGACCGGCTGACGCCATCCGCGCGAAACTCAGTCTCGTCGCCGGCCTCAAGCTCATCGGGCTCGATGAATTGCTCCATCGCCTCCGGCATGACCCGGGCTTCGTCCTCTGCGAACTGGCGTGCACCGGTAATCGGCGCGGGCTGGGGGGAGAGTCGCTCGGCCGCGCGCAGGGGCTTGACGTCAGCAAGCGCCTGCTGCCACAGCGCAAGGTCGTCGGGCTCGGGAATGTCCATGCGGGCGACGTCGTTTCGTGCGCTTTTCGCTACCATAGTCGTTTTCCGCAGGCGTCGCATGCACATCCTCCTGGCCAATGACGACGGGATTCACGCGCAGGGAATTCGCGTGCTCGCCGAGCATTTGCGGACGGTGGCGCGGGTCACCATGGTGGCCCCCGATCGCAACCGCTCCGGGGCCAGCCACTCCCTGACCCTGGGCCGTCCGTTGCGGCTGACGCAGGTTGGCGAGGCTGAATACACCGTGGACGGCACACCGACCGATTGCGTGCACCTGGCACTGACATCCCTACTGGCCGATGCGGCGCCAGATCTGGTGGTATCAGGCATTAACCACGGCGCCAATATGGGGGATGACGTGCTCTACAGCGGCACAGTGGCCGCGGCCATGGAGGGGCGTTTTCTGGGATTGCCGGCCATTGCGGTGTCCTGCACCGAATACAACGCCGCCCATTTTGCCTCGGCGGCGGCCATGGTCGTGCGCCTGATCGAGCGGCTCGACGATCACCCGGTGCCGGCCAAGACCGTGCTCAACGTCAATGTGCCGGACTTGCCGCTGGCGTCCATCCGTGGCTTCCGGGTGACGCGGCTTGGCCATCGGCATGTCGCGGAAGGGGTCATCAAGAGTACCGACCCGCGTGGGCGGCCGATCTACTGGATTGGGCCCGCGGGGGAAGAGCAGGACGCGGGCGATGGCACCGATTTTCATGCCGTAGCACAAGGGTTTGCTTCGGTAACGCCGCTGCACACCGACCTGACTCACCGCCAATCGCTGCCCCAACTGTGCGCCTGGCTCGGCGACGATGCCGGGGTGCACGATTCGTAATTTCGGGATGCCGGGGGACCATCGTCGCGGGCTGAGTGCCGATTTCTTGCGCAGTCGTATGGCGCAACGGTTGGCGGCGCGCGGCATTCCGGACGATATCTGCGCGGTGCTGGAGCGCGTGCCGCGCCATGCATTCGCGGCGTCGGGCTGGGATCTCGAGCAGGCCTATGCTGATAGCGCGCTCCCGATCGGCCACGGGCAGACCATTTCCCAGCCCTACGTGGTGGCGCGGATGACCGCCCTGCTGCGCGATGGCTGCGCGCGCACCGGGTCCGTGCTCGAGGTGGGAACGGGCTGTGGCTATCAGACGGTGGTACTGGCCGGGATCTTCGAACGGGTGTATAGCGTCGAGCGCATCGCAGCGCTGGCCACGACCGCACGCGAGCGCCTGCGCGATATGGGCGCGTTGCGCGTGCATACCCGACACGGCGACGGCTTTGACGGCTGGGAGCAGCAGGCGCCTTTTGACGGCATCCTTGTCACCGCCGCCGCTGAGCAGGTCCCGCCGGCGCTGATTGCGCAGCTGCGCGTGGGCGGGAGGCTGGTGATGCCGGTTGGCCCCCCCGGCCAGCAGGTGCTGATGACCGTGGACCGGCACGACGACAGTACCTTGCGGGTCGGTCGCTTCGACCCGGTGACCTTTGTTCCTCTCTTGCCGGACCGTATCGGATGAACTGGTTTTCCCGCCTGTATGTCTGGGTGCTGGCGCTGGCGGCACACCGCCATGCGCCGCGCTGGCTGTTCGGTGTTTCGGTGGCGGAGTCGTCATTTTTCCCGGTGCCGGTCGACGTGATGCTGGCGCCGATGGTGCTGGCCAAGCCGGCACAGGCGTGGCGTCTGGCTTTGCTTGCGACCGTGGGGTCGGTGCTCGGCGGCGTGCTCGGCTGGGTGATTGGTCAGTGGCTCATCGACGCGGTCATGCCGACCATCGAAGCCATCGGCTACCGGGGCGCCTATGACACCTCGCTGGCCTGGTTTGCTGAATACGGCTTCTGGGCGGTATTCGCGGCCGGCTTCACGCCCATTCCCTACAAGGTGTTCACCATTGCGGCCGGTGCGGCCAGTATGGCGTTGCCGCTGTTCGTTGTGGCGAGCCTCGTGGGGCGCGGGGCCCGGTTCTTCATGGTCGCCGGGCTGGTGCGTTGGGGTGGTCCCGCCATCGAGCCCAAGTTGCGGCAGTACGCGGATGCCATCGGCTGGGGCACACTGGCGCTATGCATTATCGGATTGCTTGTCTGGCGCTTGGCCTGATACTGGCGAGCTGCGCCTCGCCCTGGCTGCGCTTTGAAGAGGCG
>JBDNBC010000208.1:0-18861 GCA_039768115.1 Oceanococcaceae bacterium | reverse complement strand
GCAGCACGCTGATCGTGACCCCGCCGGCGGTCATCCAGACCCAGGGATCGCCGCTGCGAACCCAGGCCTTGGTTCCGGAAAACTGCGGCCCGCGCAAATCGATTGTCTTGCTCATCGCTTGGCGCCCTTAAAGATTGCTGTATTTCATGCGCAGACGCTGGCGCACGATTTCAGCCAGCGTGTTGACGACGAAGGTGAACATGAAGAGCACCAGGCCGGCCAGGAACAGCAAGCGGAAGTGCGTGCTGCCCACCTCGGATTCCGGCATTTCCACCGCGATGTTGGCGCTGAGCGTGCGGAAGCCTTCGAAGATGTTCATGTCCATGATCGGCGTGTTGCCAGTCGCCATCAGCACGATCATGGTCTCGCCGACCGCCCGGCCCAGGCCGATCATCAACGCGGAGAAAATCCCCGGGCTGGCGGTCGGCAGCACAACGCGGGTCAGGGTTTGCCAGGGCGTTGCACCCAGTGCCAGTGAACCCTGAGTAAGCGACTTGGGCACCGCGAATATCGCATCCTCGGCAATCGAGAAGATCGTCGGGATGACCGCAAATCCCATGGCCAGACCGACCACCAGCGAATTCCGCTGATCGTAGGTAATGCCCGCGGTATTGGTCAGCCATTGCGGCATGTTGCCGTCAAAGAACAGTGCCTCTATCGGTCCGGACAGCACCAGCGCCAGCATGGCGGCGATGATGAGTGGCATGACCAGGAGCACCGGCTGCCAGCCCTCTGGCACCCGATGCCGAGTCCGTTCCGGCATGCGGCTCCAGCCAAATCCGGCCAGCGGCATCGCCACGACCAGAAAGACCAGCATCAGCATCACGCCGGGCAAGTAGTTTTCGATGAACGGCGCCAGCCACAACCCGGCCAGAAATCCGAGGATGACGGTCGGCAGAGCCTCCATGATTTCGATGGTGGGCTTGATGCTCTGGCGAAGTGCCGGCGACATGAAGTAAGCGGTGTAAATGGCGCCGGCAATGGCCAGTGGCACCGCAAACAGCATGGCGTAGAAGGCGGCCTTCAGGGTGCCGAAGCTCAACGGCGCCAGACTGAACTTGGGCTCGAAATCACTGTTGGCCGCCGATGACTGCCAGGTAAATTCAGGCTCGGCATAGCTCTCATACCAGACCTGGCCCCATAAGGCCGAAAACGACATTTCCGGATGTTCGTTGTCGATTGCGTACAGCTGGGCCGCCCCGCCCTGCTCGGCAATCAGCAGCCGGCTGGCCCGCGGTGAAACGGCGGCGGCGGCCGTCTGGCGCGGGGCGAAGCGCTTGGCGAAGGTCTGGCTGCCCGCAGTCGCGTGAAAACCAGCAATATCCCCGGCCGCCGTCAGCGCATAAAACGCCCGCCGGCCCTCTTCTTCAATGAGATGCGTCGCCGGGACCCGGCGTGGCATGGCGAAGTCCCGAATGCGCTGAAGCTTGGGCACGCCGTCGGCATCACGGACAGGAAACCACTGGGAAATAACCCCCTCACCGTCAGCGACCATCAGACTGATGCCGCCGGCCAGTAGCGTGACAGCCGTCGCCTGGGAGGCGCGCGTTGTCACGGTCACCGTCTCGACCAGCTCGGGCGCGGCCGGCAGTCGCAAGCGGAATACGCTGACCTGGCCCCGCGCGCGGTCAATCGCGTAAACAAAGTTCATCAACGGATCGAGGATTAACTGATCCACCGCGCCGGTGACGGGGAAACGATGATCGGCATCCTGTTCCAGGGTGACCGCATCATCAAAAAAGCTGGTGCTTTTGCTGTAGCTGACCAGTCGCAATTCGCGCCCATCGCCCACGGACAGCACGGCGGTCAGCCGGTTGTCATCATCGCGCACGGCCAGCGCCCGCGCCGGCTCCAGCGCGAT
This sequence comes from Oceanococcaceae bacterium, assembly GCA_039768115.1. Classification (GTDB taxonomy): domain Bacteria; phylum Pseudomonadota; class Gammaproteobacteria; order Nevskiales; family Oceanococcaceae; genus MS8. The sequence continues at coordinate 17,000 of JBDNBC010000208.1, read as the reverse complement.
GGGGTCATCGCCATAAGGCCGCTCGACCACCGGTACGATAATCCGCCCGCCATCCAACGGGTACTCCAGCCGGTAGCGGTGGCGGAAGCGCAGCAGCTCGCCTTCGGGACTCAGGCCCGCAAGCTCGCCCCGACGACCGTCGACCACGGCCAGATGCTCCAGAGCGACGGGCAGCGTGTGCCGATTCACTTCCTCACCACTGGCGAGGCGGAAGAACATCAGTTCCCCGTTGTCCAGCACTTGCACGCCCATCTCTTCCTGTTCCTCCATTGCCACATGGAGGACGCTTGCCGACTCGGGCGCAAGCGAGGGTGGCTGCATTTCGTCGATGTCAGCGCCGGCGAACAGCGGGATCACCACACTGAGCAGATACACGAAGATGAGCATGACGGCGCCGACAACGCCGATCCCGCCGAGGGTAATCCCCACGGTGGCCGTGCGATCTTTGGCGTAACGCAGCCGTGCACGCGACGACACTTGGGACAGCGCCGCAGCGGTTGCCGCCGCGTCTGTCGGTGAGGGCGTGGAATTGCTTTGCATGCGGTAGTTCAGTTAACCAGAGTGAGGCTGAGATCGCGGGCGCGGATGTGGCCTGAAGCCACCATCAACCCCCACCCCGCATCATTATCAACGAGAGACGACGGCAGTTTCATGACAACGGGCTGGCGACCGGCAACATGTCGACTACCGCGCACGCACGGCATGCCAGCTTGCCACGCCGCGTGCGTCAGCCCGTTTCAATCCGCGCCATCGGCAGATGCGAGGGAACCATGGCGCCGCACAAGAATGGCAGCCGCCATTAAGCAGCGGCTGCCGTTGCGTCAGGCCTGCTGAATATCAGTCGAGTTTGGCCAGTTCACGTGCGGCCAGCCTGGCCGGCAAGGCCACGTAGCCGTCCTTGACCACCACTTCCTGTCCTGACTTGGACAGCACCAGCGTGATGAACTCGCGTACCAGCGGGGACACCGGCTTGTTAGGCGCCTTGTTCACGTAGACATACAGCAGCCGCGAGAGCGGATAGTTGCCGTCAACCGCGTTTTCCGGCGTGGCGCCATAAGCCTTGCCGTTCGGTGTCTTCGACAGCGGCACATCACGCACGCTCGACGTACGGTAGCCAACACCCGAGTAGCCAATGGCATTCAACCCGGTGCCAATGCTCTGAACCACCGAGGCCGAGCCCGGCTGCTCATTCACGTTGTTTTTGAAGTCACCTTTGCACAGCGCCACTTTCTTGAAGTAGCCGTAGGTGCCGGAAACCGAGTTACGCCCGTAGAGCTGGATATTGCGATCAGCCCACTCGCCGGTGAGGCCCAAGTCGCCCCACTTGGTCACATCGGACGGATGGCCACAGATGCGCGTGGACGAGAACAGCGCATCGACCTGCGCGATCGACATCTGTTCGATGGGGTTGTCCTTGTTGACATATACCGCCAGCGCATCGATCGCGACGCCAATCGCCGTGGGCTTGTAGCCATAACGCTTCTCGAAAGACTCGATTTCCTTGTCTTTCATCATCCGGCTCATCGGGCCAAAGTTGGCCGTCCCTTCCGTCAGCGCGGGCGGCGCCGTGGATGAGCCGGCGGCCTGCACCTGGATGTTGACGTTCGGATATTCCCGCTTGAACTCTTCGGTCCACAGCGTCATCAGGTTCGCCAGCGTGTCCGAACCTACGCTTGATAGCGTGCCCGACACGCCCGACGCTTTTTTGTAGACCGGAAGGTTGGGGTCGACATCATTGGCCGCCACGGGGCCGGCCAGGAGAGCCGATGCGGCCAGAACAACTGTTGAAAGAATGCGCATGGTGAGAGACCTGCATGGATATTCGTATGTGAACGCGACGATATAGGCCATCTGTGACATTTTTGTTACACCGTTGTGACAGCCCGCTTACCGTCCGCGTGAAAAGCGGCAGCGAAAACAACTGCCCTGGCCCGGTGTGCTCTCGATCTCCAGTGTCGCCTCGTGCCGTTCGAGCACGTGCTTGACAATGGCCAGGCCGAGACCTGTCCCGCCCGTGGCCCGCGAGCGCGCGACATCTGCGCGGTAGAAGCGCTCGGTCAGTCGCGGCAGATCCCGTGGCGAGATGCCAATCCCCGAATCACAGACCTCGAGCACCAGCGACGACCCCTGCGCCGCCCAGCGCAGCGAAATATCGCCACCGGCCGGCGTATACCGCACGGCATTGCTGAGCAGGTTGGCCACCACGCTCTGAATTTCCGCAGGTTGCCCGTGCAGGCGCAGACTCTCGTCAATCTCGACCGTGAACTGGTGTCGCCCTTCAGACAGGGCCTCAGCCGTACGCACCGCATCGCGCAACAGCCGCGGCATGTGAATGCTGACGCGCTCGACCAGCCGCGATGTGCCTTCGATGCGGGCCAGATGAAGCATGTCGCTGATGATCTGCTCCATGCGCACCGCCTGCTTTCGCATTTCCAGCAGAGGATCGCGCCACGGCCCCCAGGTATCCGGTTGGCGGACGGCTTCGTCGACCAGCATTTCCAGGTAGCCGCTGACCACCGTTAGCGGGGTGCGCAACTCGTGCGAGGCATTGCTGACAAAATCACGTCGGGCCGCCTCCAGTCGCTTGCGATCAGTAACATCGCGTGCGATAAGCAGCTTTTGATCGGCGCCGTAACGGATCAGCCGCACCCACAGTGTGTTCTCGGCCTGCTCTGGGTGGGGAATCTCGATCCCGGCTTGTGCGTTGTCATCGGCCTCCCGCATGTACCGTGCGAAATCCGGATGGCGCAACAGGTTGACCATGCGCTGACCGACATCCCGGCTGGAGCGCAGCCCGAGGAGATGGTTGGCAGCGGCGTTGAACCAGATAATGTGGCGCTGCTGGTCGAGCACCACCGCCGCGTCCGGCAACGCGGCCGTCGACGCCCGAAACTCACCGACGATGGCCGCCAGCCGCTTCTTGCGTTTGCGGGCCTGGCGATACCGCGCCATCGCCCCGTCGTACAGCGGCACCCAGATGCCCGAGCCGTCTGGCAGCGGACATTTTTTCGGCGAGTTTTGCCATTCCACCAGCCGCGCGGCGTAGAACAGGTGCCGCCCGAGCACGGCCAGCATCGCCAGGGCCGCGCCCGTTCGCGGGCCACCCACCATCCCGCCAATGATCAAACCCAGCGCGAGGGCGGACAAGGTGAAGCCCCCTTCTGTTCGCAGGATCAGCCACAGGGCGCGCCGGTTCATCGACGCCATGGCCCGTCCTGATTGTGCTGCGGTGATGCGCTGAGATGTACTGGCATAACCCGTCACCATATCGTGTCAGCGATGTCATGCGGATGACGCCGCGGCATCGCACACTGGAAACCTGCGCTCGCCGTCCGACGATTTCGTGGACTCGGCGGCCGTGATAAAATACGAAGTTAATCGCGAAGCCCGCCCGTAACGCTACGGGAGGTTTTACGACTCTGCTTTTTCTGTGCTGCCTTCGCTTCTCGGAGGGCCGCGCCCCTTCAATATTGTGGCCCACCTACCAAACATCATGACCGACCTCAGTAAATACCGAAACATCGGCATCTTCGCCCACGTGGATGCAGGCAAAACCACCACGACCGAGCGCATTCTCAGCCTCACGGGCAAGATCCACAAGATGGGGGAAGTGCATGATGGCGAAGCCACCACCGACTTCATGGATCAGGAGCGTGAGCGCGGGATCACCATCCAGTCGGCGGCCACCTCGACCTTCTGGAAGGACCATCGCTTCAATATCATTGACACCCCGGGACACGTCGATTTCACCATCGAGGTATACCGCTCGCTGAAGGTGCTGGACGGCGGTGTGGGCGTGTTCTGCGGTTCCGGCGGCGTCGAGCCACAGTCCGAAACCAACTGGCGCTACGCGAACGATGCCAATGTGTCGCGGCTGATTTACGTCAACAAGCTGGACCGCCTGGGTGCGGACTTCTACCGCGTGGTCAAGCAGGTCGAGGAAGTGCTCGCCGCAACCCCGCTGGTCATGACCCTGCCCATTGGTGAGGAAGACCAGTTCAAAGGCGTGGTCGACCTGCTGACCATGAAAGCCTGGGTCTGGGATGCCTCCGGCGACCCGCTGGCCTACGAAATCACGGACATCCCGGCCGACATGCTGGACAAGGCCAAGGAATGGCGTGAAAAACTGATCGAAACCGCGGTCGATCAGGATGACGACCTGATGGAGGCCTACCTCGAAGGCAATGAGCCCAGCGTTGAAGACCTCAAGCGTTGCATCCGCAAGGGCACGCTGGCCGTTGATTTCTTCCCGACCTACTGTGGCTCGTCATTCAAGAACAAGGGCATCCAGCTGGTGCTGGACGCCGTGGTCGACTACCTGCCTGCTCCCAACGAGGTCGACCCGCAGCCCGAAGTCGACCTGGAAGGCAACGAGACCGGCGAGAAGGCCATCGTTGATGCCTCCCGCCCGCTGCGCTCGCTGGCCTTCAAGATCATGGACGACCGCTTCGGCGCCCTGACCTTCCTGCGCATTTACTCCGGCAAGATCGCCAAGGGCGACACGGTGCTCAACACCTTCACTGGCAAGACCGAGCGCATCGGCCGCATTGTCGAGATGCACGCCAACGACCGGATCGAGCGCGACTCGGCTCAGGCCGGTGACATCGTCGCCGTGCTGGGCATGAAGAACACGCAGACCGGCCACACCCTGGCCGACCCGAAGCATCCGGCCACGCTCGAGCCGATGGTGTTCCCGGACCCGGTCATCTCGATGGCCGTCTCCCCCAAGGACAAGGGCGGCAACGAGAAGATGGGCATCGCGCTGCAGAAAATGGCCGCCGAAGATCCATCATTCACCATTCGTACCGACGAAGAGTCCGGCGAAACGATTCTGGCCGGGATGGGGGAGTTGCACCTCGACATCAAGGTCGACATCCTGCGCCGCACCTATGGCGTTGATGTCATCGTCGGCAAGCCGCAGGTGGCCTATCGCGAGTCGATCACCATGCCGGTGTCTGATTCCTACACCCACAAGAAGCAGTCCGGTGGTTCGGGCCAGTTCGCGAAAATCGATTACACCATTGAGCCTGGCGAAGTGGGCTCCGGCTTCACCTTCGAATCCAAGGTTGTCGGCGGCAACGTGCCACGTGAATTCTGGCCGGCGGTGGAGAAAGGCTTCAAGCTCATGGGTGTCGAAGGCGTGCTGGCTGGCTACCCGATGCAGGACTACAAAGTGTCCCTGGTGGACGGTGGATTCCACGCGGTGGACTCCTCGGCCATTGCCTTCGAGATCGCTGCCAAGGCCGCTTACCGGCAGTCCGTGCCGAAAGCCGGCCCACAGCTGCTCGAGCCGATCATGAAAGTAGACGTATTCAGCCCCGAAGACCACGTCGGCGATTGCATTGGCGACCTGAACCGTCGCCGCGGCATGATCAAGAGCCAGGAGCCGGGTCCGACCGGGGTGCGCATCAAGGCTGATGTGCCGTTGTCAGAAATGTTTGGCTACATCGGTGACCTGCGCACCATGACCTCCGGCCGGGGCCAGTTCTCGATGGAGTTCAGTCACTACATGCCATGCCCGAAAAACGTGGCCGACGACGTCATCAAGGCCGCTGCCGAGCGCAAAGCCAACAAGTAACGCGGCGCCTTTGCCTGAAAAACCCGGCCACGTGCCGGGTTTTTTTATGGGCGTTGGCCGCGACCCGCAGCGCCATGGTGGTAGCAATGCATTACGATCCGCCGCTGTCATCGTTTTGTCATATCTCTGTCACATATGGATTTCCGGGAACTCAACCAAATCGAGAAAGCCGGGCATTTCGGTCGCAGTGAAGCCGCACGTTTCGGCCTGGCCCTGCTCTTCATTCTCGGAATCATCCTGTTCACGCAGAATGCGATTAGCGCTTTCGCGAACGGTAGCCTGCTGGTGGTTGCCGCGGTCATCGGCGGCTACATGGCCATGAACATCGGCGCCAACGACGTCGCGAACAACGTGGGGCCGGCGGTCGGGTCCCGCGCCATGACCATGAGCGGCGCCGTCGCGATCGCGGCGATCTTCGAGGCCATGGGTGCACTCGTGGCGGGTGGCGATGTCGTCAGCACCATCAAAGGCGGCATCATCGATCCGGCCGCCATCGGCGATACACAGACCTTCATCTGGCTGATGATGGCCGCCCTGCTCGCCGGCGCCATATGGCTTAATGCGGCCACCGCATTTGGCGCGCCGGTCTCGACAACGCATTCGATAGTCGGCGGCGTCCTCGGGGCCGGTGTTGCCGCGGGCGGGTTCGGGATCGCCAACTGGTCAACCATGGGCTCCATCGTGGCCAGTTGGGTCATTTCACCCGTCATGGGTGGCGCCATTGCCGCCGCTTTCTTGTATCTCATCAAGCGATCAATCTCCTATCAGGGCGATGTCGCCGTCGCGGCCCAGCGGATGGTGCCGGTGCTGGTCGGCTTTATGGCATGGGCGTTTAGCACCTATCTGGCTCTCAAGGGCCTCAAGGCCATTCTGCCTATGACATTCCTGACCGCCGTGCTGATCGGCGCAGGCCTCGGTGGCGGGATATATCTGCTGATGCGACATTCCGTGCGCCGCAGTGTGTTGAACGTACCCGCAGGCCGCTCGGTGACCAATCACCTCTTCACGGTACCGCTGATATTTGCCGCGGCTTTACTCAGCTTCGCGCATGGCGCCAACGATGTGGCCAATGCCGTCGGGCCACTCGCCGCCATCAACGAGGCCGTCACCCAGGGCGGCATCGCAATGCAAGCCGGGATCCCGCTGTGGGTCATGCTGGTGGGCGCACTGGGAATCGCCCTCGGGCTGGCCCTGTACGGGCCCAAGCTGATTCGCACCGTCGGATCAGAAATTACCGAACTGGATCAGACCCGGGCCTTCTGCATCGCAATGGCGGCAGCGATAACCGTCATTATCGCGTCGCAACTGGGCTTGCCCGTCTCTTCGACCCACATCGCCGTCGGCGGGGTTTTTGGCGTGGGTTTTCTACGCGAGTACCTGAAAACAAGCTACAACCGCATGGTGGCGGAGATCCGTGCCCATCACCAGGGCGAAGATGAAGCGGTGGTCAAAGCGTTCCTCGACGAGTTCCGCGAGGCCCGCATCCCGGTGAAAGCCGCGATGTTGCGGGAGCTGAAAAAGAACGCTAGCCGCACGCAGTTCAGTAAAACGGAGCGCAAACAGCTCAAGCGAGTCTATAAAACGGAACTGGTCAAGCGCACCCAACTGACCCGGATCATCGCCGCGTGGGTGATCACCGTGCCCGCATCCGCTGGCCTGGGCGCCCTGCTCTTCTTCACCATGCGCGGCATGCTGCTGCCGGCAACGTGACCCCCTCGAATCGGCCTCGACGCTTTTCTAAGACGGGTTCAGACCAATCGCCCGAACATTGTTCTCCTGCGCCTCAAGCGCGTCCCGGGTCCGTTGCTCCAGGTCTTCACGCGCTTTGGCTATTGCGCGAATGCGGTTGATTTCGTCGAGCGTGTAGGACTCCCATTTACGCGCAGCGTCGAAGGTATCCCGATCATCCTTGGCTTGACGGAACGATTGCAGCGCACTCTCGTAATCGCGGATGTTGTAGTAGGCCATGCCCTGCAGCATCAGATTCCCGCCGGTGCTTTTCAGCCCGCCCAGTTCATCGGCGCGGGCCGCAGATTCGGCAGCCAGCGCGTACTCGCCGGCGTTGAAGTGAACGCCAGCAAGACGCGCATGAAAAATGCCTTCACCAGTCAGTTCGGCAACGCGGGTCAAAGTCGGCACCGCACGGCGATACTCGTTGGCTTGCGCCCAGGCGTTTGCCAGGGTTTCGACCGTCTTGCGGGACTCCTCTATCGTGCCATTGGCGATGCCGTCTTCAATAATGCGGCCGGCCTTGTAGGGCACCTGCGATCCCATCCACATGTAGGCAAGGTTGAGGACTTCGGTGCCGGTATCGAGTGCGCCGTGCTCGTACAGGGCATCAAAAACGGCGAGCCGCTCATCATCCCGACCTAGTTCGCTGTACATCCCGGCTAGCTGCTTCAGAAACTCCGGCTTGGGGTAGGACTGCACCAGTTCTTCATACACCGCGGCGGTCGCCGCATAGTCCTTCTGGCTGTAATGCAAGACGGCCTTGAGGCGCAGCCAGCCCTCGGCGATGGATTTGCCCGCCTCGCGCTGCAGGGCAATGGCCTGGTCCACGTTGGTCAGAGCCGTCTCCATTTCCTTCTTCTGGTAGTACGCCTGCGCCAGCATGATATGTGCGGTCGGGGTCGGCTTGTCCGAGGCCGCCAGCCATTCTTCGATGAAGGCGATGCACTTGTCGTACTCCTGCAACTGGAAGTACAGCTGACCGATGGTGTACTTCGCCGTCAGGATCAACCCTTCCGGTGCGTCCTCTTCGGCCAGGACCTTGTGATAGCTGTCGATGGCGTCTTCGAACCGATCCCGACTGGCGTAAATAAACGCATAAAAGTTATGCAGCTGGGAGCGGCCATAGCTGTTCAGCTCGCCGCGACCCTGCAGGCGATCAAGCACGTAGATGGCATCGTCATGACGCCCTTCCGTGGCCAGTCGCTGCGCCTTGGTCAGCTGGTCAAAGGTACGGGCATCCAGCGCTCCGCTTTGCGCGTGCGCAGCCGGAGCCACCAGCAGCGCCGTTCCGGCCAGCAACGCGACCATCAGGCTGCGCGCAAGGCCAGCCATCACCAATTCACGAATACGCATGCTAGCCGCGCCCCAGACTGAATCGAATACGGGTCCGCACCCCGGGCGTTTCCACGGCTTGACCATCAACCACGCGCGGCTTGTACTTGTAGCGCAGGGCGGATTCGACCGCCGCCTTGTTAAAGACCGGATCGCTGCTGAACAGCACCCGGGCATCACGTACGGAGCCCTGCTTAGTCACGGTGTACTCCACTACGACCTCACCTTCCAGCTTGCGACTCAGGGCCTGCCGAGGGTACTGCGGGGCGACCTTGACGATTGGCAGATATTCGCCATCCGATGCGGACAGGCCGGAACCGATGCTCAGATCCAGCGACGCGGTGAGGTCGCCCGGAGACAGATCACCCACCACCGCGCCGCCGTCCACATTGTCGAAGGCCTGCTCCGGAACATCCGGCGGCGGCGTGTCGTCCAGCACGGGCTTCTGCGGCTTTTCCACAGCGCGCTGCACGGTCAGTTCCATTTCCGGCATGGAAATATCGGGCAGACGGATCGGCGGCTCCTTGTCGAGCTCGCGGTCGGCGAAGGTGATCAGGGTCACCATCACCATCTGCAGACTGAAGGTGATGAGGGCAGCCGGAATAAGGGCCAGCATCAAGCGCATCAATGGGCTCCCGGACTACTGCTCGGTCGCCAGCGTGACGCGCTCTGGCGGCACCACCTGACGGGCCTGATCGAGCACCTCGGTGAAGGTTTTGATCGAAGCCAGCTCATCGGCCTGAATGATCACCGCCCCTTCCGGGTTCTCGGCGTGCATCCGTTCGACATTGGCGCGGACGGAGCGAATATCAATGCGCCGACCATCCATCCACACCGAGTTGTCGGCGCGAATGGCCACCAGCACTGAGGGTGATTTGGACTCACTGGTCTGCGCAGTCGGCCGGTTGACCTCGACGCCGGCCTCCTTGATGAAGCTGGCGGTCACGATGAAGAAGATCAGCATGATGAACACGACATCGAGCATCGGCGTCAGGTCAACGCCGCCGTCTTCTTCGGCTTCGTCACGGGGAATGAAATTGCGGGCCATGGATCAGGACTCCCGAGCCAGCGGCTCAAGATGATGTTGGGGAAGCGCACTGCTGAGGCGCGCGCGACGGCGCGCCACCTGGCGCTCGATAAAGGTGTTGCCGAACACGCCGGACAGCGCCGCAACCATGCCCGCCATGGTGGGAATGGTCGCGCGCGACACACCACCAGCCATCGATTTCGCATCACCCCCGCCGGTCACGGCAAGAACGGTGAAGACCTCGATCATGCCGGTCACGGTGCCAAGCAACCCGAACAGCGGACACAGGGCAATCAGCACCTTGATGAGGCCCAGATGCTGGTTGACGTCAATGGTGACGGCGGAGATGTGCATGCGGCGCACCGCATCACCGAACCAGGAATGTCGATCCTGGCGCTGCTCGAATACGGACACCACCTGATCCAGCTGTCGCGGGAAGGTGCGACGCAAGTACAACGCCCGCTCCAGAATCAACACCCACATGACAAAAGTCAGCAGGGCGATCAGCAGCAGAATGGGGCCACCGGCGTCAAAGAAGTCGCCGATGGCCTCACGCGCATCGAGCAGAAACAGCATCACGGCTGGACCTCAGCGACCGACGCGCTCGGCGACCAGGCCGGCGGTCTGCTCCTCAATCACCTGCATGATGGACCGCGCACGGCCCTGCAGCAGCGTGTGGCAGAGCAGCATCGGAATCGCCACGATCAGGCCTAGCACCGTGGTCACCAGCGCGCTGGAGATGCCGCCGGCCATGGCCTTGGGATCACCGGCACCGTAAATGGTGATGGCCTGGAACACGATGATCATGCCGGTGACGGTGCCCAGCAGGCCCATCAGCGGCGCGACCATCGCGATGATCTTGATTAACGGGATGCCTTTCTGGATGGCGGGGCGCTCCTTGATGATCGCTTCGCCCAACTTGACCTCGAGCGTTTCAACATCGTCATTGGCAAACTGCTCGCCCACCTTGAGTACACGCCCCAGCGGGTTGTCATCGCGTGCCGGCGCGCTGCGCTGTGCCTTGACCCGCGTGGCCATCGACGCCAGCGCCGTGAAGCGCCAGGCCGCAATCAACAGACCGAAAATCCCGACCACAGTGATGACATAGCCGACCAGCTTGCCCTGATGCCAGCGTTCGACCAGCGTGGGGTTGTTGATCAGCGCACGCAGATACCCACCGCCAGCGGCACCTGTGGGGTCAATGCCCAGCGGGGAGAAGCCGGCTGACGTGGCCTGCAGATCTGCCGCTTCGCCGGTGTAGGACTGCGGCTGCCGCGGCAGCACCGAGGTCGTGTCGGTATCCCCGTCGTAGCTCAGGTACTCGCCATCCGATATCAGGTTGAAGACGCCGACGCGAACGACTTCGCGGTTTTCCTGCGTACCGACCGTCGTGGTGAACTTCACGATGCGTCCGGTTTCGGTCATCTCGCGGTGAAGCTCGTACCAGATTTGCTCGATCTCCTCGACCGTAGGCAGATCGGTGTCGTCGTTCATCTTCTTGATCAACGCATCGATCGTCTCCACCCGCCCGGAAATCTGACTGGACGTAATTGACTGGCGCACACGCGCCCGCAAATCGCCGGCACCACCGGTGAGATGGCCGAATAGCTCTTTCAGCGAACCGAGCCGGTCATCGCGCTGCTGACGCTTTTCTTCCACCAGCAACTCATTGGCGTTGAATGTCTCTTCCAGTGCAGCACTGCGGGCTTCAAGCGCGGCAATGCGCTCGCGGGCCTGTGCGAGCAGGGCATCCTGTTCCGCCGAGCGCTCAAGAAACGCTTTCTCGCGCTCAATGTATTCCTGCTGATCACGCAGCAGGCCCTTGCGCACGTCCTGCAGCAGCCCGTCCATGGTCGCGGGCTCCTGCGCATGGGCCACCGCGAAAAATGCCATCCCGGTAAACATCAGCAGCGTGATCACGGCGCTGCCCAATACGCTTAGCAGTCTCATTGGGCCACCTCCGGTGCGGCGATGGGGAGACGGACAAGATCAATGGAAGTCTGCTTGCGGGCCATCAAAATGCCCTTCTTGATGTCGTTGCGAAAGGTCGCGTTATCGAGGCGCTGCCATGTCCCGCTGTCCGGGTTCCAGACTGCAGAGAGACTGGTGTCCTTGGACTGCGCAACCAGCGCGATGCGGCCAAAGCGGAGGATGTCGACCTCAACGCGCTGGCCATCGACATCAATGATGTCGGGGTAACTGTCGATCTTCCGGCCATACTCGCTCTCGACCTGATAGGCCTCGATGATCTGGCGGAATTTCTCCGCGACGCTCAGGTCGGCGCGGTTGATGGATTCGTCAATGAACGCCAGCCGTTCGCGGCGCTCGGTTTCGTGAAACGGCAAATCGAGTTTCACGAAGGTCGCTAGGCTGTCGGCCATGCGCTGAATCAATGGCAGCATCTGACGTTCGATCAGCGCCACCTCGGAAATGGAGCGATCAAAACGCGCAATCAGTGCGTTCTGACCCTGAATTTGCTGGCCGAGCTGTTCGTTGTACTGCTCGAGACCTTCCATCTGCTTGAGCAAGGCGCGGTACTGGACCAGTTTCGCCTGCTGCTGATCGACGATGGCATCCACGCGCTGCTGCGAGGCGCGGCCGGCTTCCAGCTTCTGCTGGCCCTCCGTCACGACATCATCCAGAGACTGCGCAGCCACGGTGCCTGCAACACCGGCGCTCGCCAGTAGCAGGGTGCCGGCAGCCATGCGGCTAAGCAAAACCTTCATCGAATACACCTTGATTCGGTTGTCAGAAAAAAGGCGGTGGTCTTCGTGACCACCGCCTGATTTATTGTGTTGCGGATATGTGACAGGCCAATGACAGCCAGCAGATCCGCAACCCGGCGTCAGCCGCTTAGCGGGTGATCGACGCAGGGATCGTTCCCGGCAGCGTCCAACCGGCCCACCAGGCTTGAGCCGCAGTCGTACCGGGCGCGACCGCACCGATGTAATCGGTCGCGTCGAAAGCAAAGCCGGAACCGTTATCCACGGCCGGAATGGCCACCGCACTCGGGAGTTGCGCTACACCTTGCGTGATCGCATAGGCCGCATCCAGCGTGATTGTCTGGTCGCCAACGGTGCCCACTTCCGAATCCGCACTGCGCGAACCGCGGTAGAAGCCACCATCGCAATCGCCGATCACGTTGGTCAGACTGACCACCGAGAAGCTGTCTGCACCGTCGATGCCGTCCGTGTTGGAATCATCGATGCGAACGCAGTTGCCTTCAAAGCCCAGAACGCCGGTGTTGTAGATGTCCACCATGACCGAGCCACGCAGGCGCATGCCCGGCTCCAGCGAGTTGGGCGAGTTGTGCGAAGGACCACCAATCAACAGGATGTTGGCCAGAGCCGCCTCGGTTTGGGGCACGAAATCCTCGTCCGAGCTGTTCGCTTCGATACCGCGCGGGTCGTTGCCCAGGGTATCAACACGCTCCTGGTCCTGAACCACCAGGCCATACTGAATGTTGCCCTTCCAGCCCTCATCGAAATCGATCGAGTCATCGCCGGTTCCGGTCGCCACGATCCACTTGGCGTTGGTGGTGCCACCGAACCATTCGAAGGCGTCATCCAGGTTGTTGTGGACCTGCACGAACTCGACCACTGTGTTGTAGCCGGTGCCCTGCAGGGTCAGGCCGTTGACTTCGTTGTCAGCCGCCACACCAATGCCGCCCTCGGCGATCCGCACGTAACGCAGAATGCCGTTGTCGTCAGCCGGGTTGTTGCCGCCGTAGAAGGCCACTTCCGGGCCGCCTTCGCCGGCCACGTTGCAGTAGCTCAGCGTACCGCCGGTGCAGATGCCGTTGTTGCCGGGCGCGAACTGTGGCGCGAAGCCCTGCATGATGATGCCGCCCCACTCGGACGTGCCGTCAAAATCGGCATCCAGGCTGGCAAAGGTGATTGGGTTGGCACGCGTGCCATTCGCCACCAGGCGTGAACCGCGGGTGACCAGCAGCAGGGCGTCCGCATCCGATGCCAGCACTTCGGTGCCCGCGGGCACGGTCAGCGTGACGCCGGCAGCACGAATGGCTTGCGCTTGCGCTTCCGACGTGATTTCGACGTTGCCGCTGCCGACTTTCACGAAGCCGCCCATGCGCCACTGGAAGCCAGCTTCGAGCGTGAAGTTCTTGTCGATCGTGCCGTCGAGGGTTGCCACCGTGCCGCTGCAGCTGACGAAAGCTTCGTCACAAACGCTGGCAGCTGGGGGCATTGTGGGGGCCATCGTCGGTGCAGCCGTGGGTGTCGGGGTCGGCGCAACGTCACCGCCACCGCCACCACCGCCGCCACAGGCAGCCAGAACAACGGTGCTGGCTGTTGCCAACAAAATATTTCTCTTCATCATGGGTTCGTCCTTTTCAAGAGGTCTCGGGTCAAAAGTCGCGGGAAATTCCCAGGGAGAAACCCATCCCACGTGTGTAGCGTTCGGCCACCCGGCCGCCCTGGGTGTATTCAATGGGTTCGTCGAGCAGGTTCTTGAGCTTCAGGCTGGCTTTGGTGCCGTTGCGAAAGCTCTTCTCGTAGTTCAGGTTGATATCGAGCCGCGCGGACTCGATGAACGTGGGCTGCGGTGAGCGCGCTGCGGCGAACACACGGTCATCAAAGTGGTTCAGCACCAGCGTCAGCTTCTGGTCGCGCTCGTAGTCATCGAGAGCGATCTGCAGGTTGGCCAGAAATGGCGACTGACCCTGCAGTTCGCGCTGCGGATCGACTTCCAGCCGAGCGCTTTCCGCGCTGAGCTCGATTTCAGATTCGATGAAGGCGATGTTGCCGCTGACATCCACCGTGATATCGATGCCGTCATAGGCACGCCAGCTACCGTCGATCTCGATCCCGGTCACGTCGGCCGCATCCCCGTTGCGGAAGGTGAACGCATTGGTGGCCGAGCCCGAGCCGTCCGCAATGGCCCGCTCCAGCGGTTGATCGATCCGCTTGGTGAACAGCGCCAAGCTCAGGCTGTCGCTGCCGGCGTAGTACCACTCGGCGCGCAGATCAATGTTGTCGACCGTCGCATCCAGGCAGTTGGGGCAACCGATGTACAAGCGCCCATCGCTGTCGAAGAAACGTGAGTTCGCCAGCTCGGTGATGTTGGGCCGCGATACGGTTCGCCCGTAAGCCGTACGAAATTGAATGTCATCGCGGAGACGCCAGGTCAGCACAACGCCGGGCAGGACGTCATCCGATTTCCGGTCCGCATTGGCATTGGGCTCGTTCGGATAGCGCAGCGTGATGTCGTACTGCTCCATCCGCACGCCGGTCGTCAAAGACCAAGCGGTACCGAAGTCAAACTCGGTAGAGAGATAGAGGGCCGTCGAATCCTGCGCGGCCGCGTACGTATCCGTTGTGGCCGTTGTATTGGTATTCAGTCGCCAAAAATCATCGACAAAGTTCTGCGGATCGAGGACGGTTTCGATGTCCTGACGCAGATCCAGTCCCGGCTGGCCGCGGCGAATACCCAGTCGAATGAGCTCATTGTCCCGATCGCGCTGGTCGACCACTGCGCCGAAGCGCACCATGGCGAACACGCTATCGCTGATCGACCACGGCAGGGCGTAATCGAAGCCGATATCGAGGCCGTCTTCGGTCAGGTCCGCAAAACTGCGCTCGACGTTGGATACCGCCACCTGACCACCCCGGTAGAGATACTCCCGCCGGTCGGGCGCGTAGCGATTGGTTTGGGTCACGCCCAGCCGCAGCCCCAGCTGGTGATTGTTGAAGACGGGAATATCGGCCTGAAATTGCTGGCCAATGAACTGCCGCTCCACCCATTCCAGTACTGTGGTGACTTCATCAAAGTCCTCACCCTTGATGTCCACATCGACGACCGAGGCTCGGTCTTCGGTGTCGCGCAGCAACATGGTCTTGCTGCGTAACTCCCAGCCGGAGGCCGCCCGGTAGCGCCCTGCCAGGTAGCCATTCAATTTGACCTGGTAGGTGCCCCACTCATAGGTGCCGACTTCGTTGAAGTCATCGATAACCGCGTCCTGGCGGCTGCCGAAGCCCTGGTCGTACGTCCAGGAGGTGTACCAGCCAAGTTGGCTGCCGCTGGCGTAATCACGGGCGTCGCCATAGCTCAGCGCCAGGCCCAATGCCGGCGCTGCCGATTCATTGCGTGGTGCGTAGTTGTTTGGCAGCAGGCCGGCGAGGCGCGCCGCCTCGTCGCGCGGTACGCAGTCGCTCTGGCCCTCAATCTGGCAGATCGAAAACCGGAAATTGCCGCCGCCGAGCACATCGCGAATCGCGCCAGGCAGCTCCCGGGTGCCGTCATCGAAACCCAGAAAGTCGGAGCCGCCACCTTCGTAGAGCAGAACATCCTGGCCAGTTACGCCGCTGACAAACCCCAGTGATCCGCCGATGCTCGCCTCGAACGCGTCCGCGGCATCGCGCGTGCTCATGCGAATCACGCCGCCCGTGGTATCGCCCGGCAGGTCGCTGGTATAGCTCTTCTGAATATCGATCCCACCGAGAATTTCCGACGGGAACAGATCCAGCTGCACGTCGCGCCGAAAGGGATCGGTCGACGGCATCAATGCGCCGTTCAACGTGCTGCTGATGTAGCGGCCGTCCAGTCCACGAATGTTGGCGTACTTACCGCCGGTTACGGCCACGCCAACGATACGCTTCAGGGCCGAGGCCACGTCACTATCGCCAAAGCGCAGCAAGTCTTCGATGCTGATCGAGTCGGTGATCGCCACCGAGAAGCGCTCCAGCTCCGACGCGTTGTCACCGGTATCCAGCGTGCCAATGACTTCGACTTCTTCAACGTTGGCAAAGTCATCCGCCGTCAGCGGTGCCGTGTCCTCACCCTCATCCTCCGACTGAGCCCACAGCGTTACCGGGGCGACAAGCAGAGCCAGCGCCAGCGCAAGGCCTTGCGAATCAATCCAGCGGGAAAGTCGAAAACGGGTGGGCACGAAGGCAAGCATCCTGACGCGGGTGAATGAGCACGCACCCAGTTAAGGGCACTAGCCAAGTCGTCAGGTGCACAACGGTCTGGCCGTTGTCCTCCCGACACAGCGCGCAGGTTAGGCGTCGAATATGACGCTCTTATGACACTTTGCGGTCACCCTCTCTCGCGGCGGTCACGAAACCCACACGATTTGAGCATGGGTGAAAACAATGACAAGGCCATGACAACGGCGGTTGATTCCGTGCGCACCGATCCTTACGCCACCCCAACGATGGCGGGCCCCGAGCGGCCGTGTCGGCATTGACTGACAGCGGCCATCGGCGGTGCCTACAGCACGCACTTCCCCGTACCGACGGCCAGGCCTCGGCCCACCAACCACACTTTCCCCATCCTCACGAATGGCCCCGCGCGGGCCTCCATCGCCAACTT
>JBDNBC010000207.1:0-13099 GCA_039768115.1 Oceanococcaceae bacterium | reverse complement strand
GCAGGCAGCCATGGATGACCTGCTCGCTGACGATGGTGTACTGCTGTACCCGAGTTATTCGATGACGGCGCCACGCCATAATCAGCCGCTGCTCCTGACCTTCCACTGGGCCTATTGCGGCGTGCTCAATGTGCTGGAGATGCCGTCCACGCAGGTGCCGCTAGGGCTGTCCTCCCGCGGTCTGCCGCTGGGCATACAGGTCACTGCGCGCAAAGGCAACGACCATTTATGTCTGGCCGTGGCGCACGCGCTGGAGCAGTTGTTTGGTGGCTGGGTGCCGCCGTGGAAGGCAGCCGCCGTGACATGAGCCGCTCTGGCGAAGCTGTGGAATCTGGTCCAAGATGACAGCACTACGTCGATTGCGTTACAAGGCGCAACTGTAATTGCGGTATCGCACTCGCCGTGGGGACGGCGAGCAACACGGATGCCGACAGGAAAATCTTCACCATGATGTTATTCAGGAGTTAAAGGGATGTTCATTACTACCGTTCGCGTGGCCGTAACGGCCCTCAGCGCGACGCTGTTTCTGGCAGCGTGTTCAGACGACAATACCGCCGGCGAGCCAGGCTCCATTGACCCATCGGCCCGGCCTGATCTCGTGGCCGCGGTCATGGGCAAAGTGGGCTTTGCCGGACAGGACGCCATCGTTGTCGAAGACGCGGAGCTGCCGGCCCCCTCCAATGATCCGGCGGCACCCGACCTGGTCCTTCAGGCCACATCCGTTGTGGCGCAATCGGGTACCCGCATCAGTTTTCCCTTTGATGTCGATTCCGACTCACCCTTGTCCGCTCTATTTGCCAAGGTTGCTGGTTCGCCTGATCTGTTTCAGCTGAATCTCGACTCTGGTACCAAGGCCATCACCAGTTTCAGCTTCGGTTTCGACCTTCCGGTGACGGTTGGTAACGGGACCTTCTGCATCAATCTCGCCGCTCGGAGCAGCAATGGTCTGGTTGGCCAGAGCACGGCACCGGTGTGCATCAACGTGCAGGGGCAGGCTACGAATCCGGAGCCGACTCAGGCTCCCACCCAGGCTCCCACCCAGGCCCCCACCCAGGCTCCAACGGCGGCACCGACGGCAGCACCGACCGCGCAGCCCACCATGCCGCCGCCGATGCCGACGGCCACCCCGACGGCTGCACCTACAGCCGCACCAACGGTAGCGCCGACCGCCACACCGACCGCGGTGCCCACGGCGGCGCCTACGGCCGCTCCAACAGTCGCTCCGACGCAGGCTCCAACAGCCACACCAACCGCTACGCCGACTGCGGTGCCAACGCAAGCTCCCACAGCAACCCCAACTGTCGCTCCGACGCTTGCTCCCACCGCCACACCAACGGCTGCACCGACGCCCACGCCAACAGCCACGCCGACACCTAGTCCTACGGCGACGCCAACCGTGGCACCGACGCCGGAGCCTACGGTGGAGCCCACACCCGAGCCCACGGCTGAGCCGACACCAACGCCGGCGCCGGGAGCGGGGACCGCGGCCGCTTGTTTCAACCCTGATCTGCTAATCCCGGGGACACAGTTTGTCCAGACCTTCCGCTCAACCAACTCGGACGGCGAAGTGAATTTCACCGATGAGCGGACTGTCGGCGGGATGGTGACCTTTGATGGCCGCCAAGCGCAGGAAACAACGGGCGTGACGATGTCAACCGATTCGCAGACGAATACGACCGCGACGACCAACACCACGACATACACCCAGACTGACAGCAGCGTGCCGCAGCTGACATCCATCGGCGTGGAAACGTCCACATCCGCCAGCGGGTTCACGTCGGATACCACCGTCGTGATTCGGCCCGGCGACCTGCGTCGTTTCAACCTGGCGGTCAATGAGGGGTATACCCAAACCTACACGACCGAGACGACGACGAACGTTTCCGGTTTCCCCGGTTTTTCCTCAAGCTTCGAGACCACCAGCACCATTACCTACCGGGGGCGCCAAACCGTGACGGTCCCGGCAGGCACCTTCGATACCTGTGTTATGGAAGAGGTGGATACCAGCACCATCAATGGCCAGGCCACCACGCAGACCACGACCGTGTACTTTGATGTCGGCAGCGGCCTGTCGGTCCTGCAGGAGTCGGATGATGGAACGCGTTCCGAGTTGGTTGAGGGCCGTATCAACGGCGTGCCCATCCGCTAGCACCCGCAACCAATAACAAAAAAGCCCCGCACTGCGGGGCTTTTTTGTGAGCGTCGATGTCGTTATCAGGCCGCTCTTTCTGAGGGTTCCAGCGGCACGAAATCCGCCTTGTCGCGCACAGAACAGTCCGGGCAGCTGAAGTCATCCGGAATCTGCGACCACGACGTGCCGGGGGCGAAGCCGAAGCGCGGTTCGCCGGCCGCTTCGCGGTAGACATGATCGCAATTCGGGCACTGCCAGTCGGTGACGGCGGCGCTGGCCTGGATGGGGGCGAGATCCGCCGCGTCATCATGCAGCAGCGTGGTCGGCGTCGGTGCGGTACCCCAGCGCTGCTCCAGGCGCTTGCGGGCCGGCTCGTGCATGTTGATGCGGCTGAGATCACCTTGGTAGTGCGCCACAACCTTCGGATCCATGACGCGAAACCACAGCGGCGTGAAATAGGCCAGCAGGATCATGGACGCATAGCCGCTGGGCAGCTGCGGGCTTTGCTCGAAGTGACGCAGCGCCTGGTAGCGACGAGTGGGGTGCGCATGGTGGTCGGAGTGCCGCTGCAGCTGGTAGAGGAACAGATTGGTCACCGTGTGATTGCTGTTCCACGAATGCTCCGGCTGACAGCGCTCGAAGCGACCGGAATCCATTTTGCGTCGCTTCAGGCCGTAATGCTCCAGGTAGTTCACAACTTCCAGCAATGCGGCGCCAAAAGCCGCTTGCAAGATCAGAAACGGCAGCACGACGGGCCCCAGCACCAGCGCCAGCCCACCGAACAACACCACCGTCATGGCGAAGGCCTGCAGGTTCTCGTTTTCAACCGACCACACGCCTTTACCCAGACGTGCCAGACGCTCGCGCTCGATACCCCAAGCGCTGCGCAGACTGCCGATGGCCGTCCGCGGCAGGAAGGCCCAGAAGCTCTCGCCCATGCGTGAGCTGGCCGGGTCTTCGGGCGTGGCCACATTCTTGTGATGCCCGCGGTTGTGCTCGACGAAAAAGTGCCCGTAGGCCACCGGTGCAAGGGTGATTTTGGCCAGCCAGCGCTCGAGGCCATTGGTTTTGTGACCGAGCTCGTGCGCCGTGTTGATGCCCACACCATTGATGGTGCCTACGGTCATCAGCAGACCCATAATTTGCAGCGGCGACAATCCCTGGGTGGCTACCATCCAGGCGCCGAGAACGGTCAGCAGATACTGCGCAGGAATATAGGCGTAGACGATGCTGCGGTAATAGCGATCATCCTCGAGGTCGCCGACCGCCGACTCGGGCGGGTTGGCTTCGTCGGTGCCGACCAGCCAGTCAAACACCGGGATGACGACGTATAGCAGGATCGGTCCGCCCCACAAAAAGACGGAGTAACCCGTGACGAAGTACAGCCCGATGGTCGCCAGTGCCAGCACGGGCAGGGCGGGGCTCAGTAGCCAGGCCCAGCGTTTCGAGTCGTGCCAGGGCATGTCAAAGGTGGTGGTGGTCATGGGGATGCTCCTCGTATGAATGACGACGATGTCATCATCTCGTGGCACGATGCGCTTGAGAAGGCGCAATTGTTCACGAAAGTTTAGTTATAGTCCGGTCATGGACGTTCTCGACATGCTTCTGGCCGATATGCACCTGCGGGGAGCATCGATTGCCGACCACTCCTGGCGGGCGGATTCGGCGCTGGAGGTCCCGGCCTCCGGTGGGACGGTCTTTCACCTGCTGCTCGACATTCCCGAGCGCATTCGCTTGGCGCATGGCGATACCCACATCGAGGGTGTGACCGGCGATGTGTTCATGGTGCCCGGCGGGGGCGCCCACGTACTCGGGCACGGTCCGCTCGACGCCAGCCTGCACTTCGGCGACGAGTCGCATACGCCGGTCGTACGGCACGCCCCGACCGGACGGGCGCGTTTCGTCATCATGAGCGCGAAGGCGCATTTTGACGAAGAGCTGGCGCGGCCCTTTGTCACGGCATTGCCCGCTGTTTTTCGCATTGCCGGCGAGAACGGGCGGCTGCCCCCCTGGATGGCGATTGGCGTGCAGTTCATCCGCGAGGAGCTGGATTCACCGCTGCCGGCGCAGCAAGCCGTCATTAACCGCGTCGCCGAGATTCTGTTGATCGAGTGCCTGCGCCGGCACGTGGCCGGCATTCCCGCCGATTCCCAAAGCTGGTTGCGCGCCCTGCGCGACCCGGCACTAAGCCGTGCGCTGGCCGCGCTGCATGCCCAGCCCGCGCACCCATGGAGTGTGGAGCGCCTGGCCCGCGTCGCCAACCTGTCGCGCTCCGCCTTCGCCGAGCGTTTCGTGCGCTGCATTGATCAGACACCCATGGCGTATCTTGCCGCCCATCGCCTGCGCCGCGCGGCATGGTCCTTGCGCCACACCGGCCAGCCCATCGCACGGATTGCCGAGGATGCGGGCTATGGCAGTGCATCGGCCTTCACTCAGGCCTTTGAGCGGCACATGCAGTGCAGCCCGCGCCGTTATCGCGACGCCGTGACACCGCGCCGCCCAGCGACGCCCACCACGGTCGACAGCCCGTGACCGCAACGCTACCCTTGCGCTGCTCCACGCGCCTGACAACACCGGGCCTCCGTAGCTCAGCTGGATAGAGCGTCCCCCTCCTAAGGGGAAGGTCGCAAGTTCGAATCTTGCCGGGGGCACCATTCCGTAAGGTTTTGCGGGTGGTCAAGAAGTGACCAGCCCCCCATCGACAGGCGTTTCCCCCACTGGCCCAGTGATTGAGGGGCACGAATATGGTGTTTTAGCTGTCACTTTGAGAATTGAACGGGTGGCTACAAGCGTGTGATACTGCAATGATCATGAAGACTAAACTCCAATGGTTCCTTTCGGGGGTGAGTAGCGTTGCCGTGGCTATGCCCGCGTTTGGCCACTTCGGCGGCCGCCCAGAGCATCAGTCAGACTTTGATGCGCTGCGCGGGGACTGGGAAATGATTGGATCTGACATGCGGGCGGCATTCAACGATGAGCAGAAGAAACAAGCCTCCCGTGAATCGGACGCAGGCGCAGAGTCAACCGAGAGCTGAGTCATCAGCGACGGCAGTCCGTCACTTTCAGCAGACCAGTATTCATCAGGGGCCGATTCCGAGCCCAGAGACTCTCGAGTACTACGAACGAATTCGTCCTGGTTCTGCGTCGGACATTTTTGAAATGGCTCACGCGGAGCAGAACCACCGGCATGCGATGCAATCGAGGGAACTAAACGCGGGCATTGCCTATTCCAGAAGAGGCCAGAGTTTTGCGTTGATCACGACTGTTTGCGCACTAATGGCTGGTACTGCCGCTACGTTCTTCGGCGCATACTGGCCTGCTGCAGTCCTGTTCGGAAGCGTAGTTGTCGGTTTGGCGGCCGCGTTCATAAATGCTAAAGATGACAGAAAATCTGACGCGAGAGCCGTTAAAAAATAGAAGTCAGCGCACCCCGCGCCCTGGCTTCACGCGCTCCGGCTTGAGCCGATAGTGGCGTCGGGTTGTGGCATCGCTGGCATGCCCCAGGAGCTGCTTTGCGGCCTCCAGTGAGTCGGCATCGGTGGCCGCTTTGTGGCGCAGCGCCAGCTCGGTGAAGCGGGCGACCTTGCCCTCGGTGACAACCCGGTCCATGAAGCGGGACCACACGGAGTCGAATCCATGGGCCTTGCCGCTGGTGGGGTTGTAGTAGCACTTGCCGCGGCCGGTGCAGAACAACCAGGGGCTGATGTCGACGCTGCGGGCTGCCTTCGCCTGGTCGATCGCGTCGCGCAGTTCAGGCGACCACTCGATGATGAGGCGCTTGCCGGAGCTGTTCGCGGTTTTCTGCGGGGTGACGTGAATGCCGTCCTCGCGCAGGTCCTCGATGCGCAGCTGCAGCAGATCCACGCGGCGCAGCGCGGTCAACAGCTTGATGCGGATGTAGGCCTGGCACATGGATACGGAGCCGCGCCGGCGGAACGGCTTGATGGCCAGCGCGGCAATGACCTGGTCATCGGTGATGTAATCGGCTCGCGCGCGCTGCAGGCGCAGCCGCTTGGCATCGAATCCGCCGATCAGCGGGTTGACCTGGATCTTCCCCCACATCACGCACGATGAAAGCACCGCGGACAGCACCTTGATCTCGTCCAGGGCACTGGTCTTCGCCGACCGGGCTTCGACGTAGGCGTATGCATGATGAGGCTGCAGGTCCGCGGGGCGCATGGCGCCGAACACCGGCCGGAGATTGCGGATGCTGTTCGCGTAGTTGGCCTGGGTTCGCGGCTTGAGCTGGGGCGCCACCCGGAGCATGAACTTGTCGAATGCGGCATCGAGCGTGTTGTGCTCATCGAAGATCGCCATGCGATCGGCCCACACTTGGCACGCCTCGGCATAGCTGCTGCCCAGCCGGAATTCCTTCTTCCCGTCCCACGCGGCCTCGAAGCCGGGCGGCACGCGGTAGTAGTAGGCGTTGTATCGAAGACGCCATCGGGCGGGCAGAGAGCGCTTCATCGCACGCGAGAGAAGTCCGGCTGATTGGACGGGCCATGTTGCTCCGGCGCATGCATGCCCGCAAGCCACTCCCACAGCACCAGGGGGGTGCCGTCTGGCCGGATGGTGTGAGGGATGCCCATGTCACGCAGCGCGTCCGCTTGCTTGCTGCGGAGCTTGCGGTGGGTGATCGCCTGCAGTTCGGCGGGAGATAGCGGGCCGGCGCGCATGGCTAGGTGTCGCTATTCCCGGTGTTATGCGTCGGTGTTATGCGGCTTGCCATCGAATTCGCGTTCGGCACTCTGCGACTCGCCATCGGCCTTCTCCGAAACAATGCTGTTGATCTGGTGGATCAGGTCGGGCGACCCATTGACCAGATACGTTTCTGTCTTCTCGTCACTGCCCCACATTCGCCCAAAAATCTGAGCGAATCCGGAGCATTCGGGCGATCCGATAACCAACAACAGCCCATCAGTTACCCGCCTCAACTCCGTCAACCCATTCCATTGGCTCTCCTCTCGGAATGTGCCTATGCTCTGCCCGGCAACGAAGATTTCGGTGCAGGGAACATGTTTAGCTTCGATCTTCATATCAACTCCGTGCCTAACAATTCGCTCAACCGGACGCGGGAAACCTCGCGCACTGCTCCGGTCACGGCAGCGCGCCGGTTAGCTCAGGCGTTGGGTCTAATTAAAAGAACTACAAAAACCCTTGACTTTCCAATAAATGTAGTTACAATAAAACCATGCTTATCGAATTCGACGCCGCCAAGAACGAAGCCAACATCGCGGCTCGCGGGATCAGCTTCGAACTGGCTGCCGACTTCGATCTGCACACCGCCATCGTGTTGCGGGATGACCGCCGCGACTACGGCGAAGAGCGCCATCTGCTGATGGGCCGCATCGACGGCCGCGTTCACGTGATGGTCTACACACTGCGCGGCTTGGTCATTCGGGTGATCAGCCTGCGCAAAGCCAACGCTAGAGAGGTCGAGCACTATGAACAAGCAACCTGACCCGGAAATGATCGACGACGAAAACCCGGAGTGGACGCCTGAGATGTTCGCGAAGGCCAAGTCCGCAGAGCAGGTCTTGCCGGCGGCCGTCATGGAGTCGTCACGGCGCGGCCCCGGTCGCCCTCCGATGGACAACCCCAAGCGCCAGGTGACGCTGCGGCTGGACGACGATGTGCTCGGGCGCTGGCGGGCCAGCGGTAAGGGTTGGCAGACCCGGGCGGCGGCACTGTTGGCGAAGCACGCGCCGAGGTAGGGCGGTTTGGCGCTCATGACGCTTGTTGCTCCTCCTGATCGATGAGTTGCTCGATGCGCTCGCGGATGTTCTCGGCCTGGTCCGCCACGGCGGCAGCGCAATCAGCGGCGAGATCCAGTGCGGCAACGCCGGCGGCGGTGACTTGCACCTGCATCCCCAGGGCGCCCTGGCGCAGGCGGCAGTAGCCGAAGTCGAGCATCTGCTGCAGCACCTCGCGGCACTTGCGTTCGCTCCAGTGCTGGCCGGTGCGGTCGTCGCGGGGCGCCCAGGTAGTGCCGATGAGGCGTAGCGGCATTTCGCGTAACGGGTTGTCGGTGATGACCAGGGCCAGCGTGCGGGCGTTAAGGATGTCGAGGTTGCGGGTCATGCCGGAATCCCTTTCTCGATCTTGTGCAACAGCAGCGAGGCCTTGCGCGCCACGGCCTTCTGCACGCAGGGCAGCTTGATGACGCGGCGCAGCTGCTCGGCGTTCATGTCCGGAAGCATGGCCAGGCGGCCGGCGGAATTAACGGTAGTCGTGTGCACTTCGTCGCCGCCGAACGTTATGGGCTGGCCGTTGCAGAACGGGTTGCCACAGGTGCAGTTCATGCGGCTTCACCGAACAGGTCGATCTGCTGCGGGGCTTCAAGCGAGTCAAGCCACTCCAGCAGATTGCGTCCGCAGGTTGTCTCGGCTTCACCGCTCCGACGGGTGATTTGCAGCCGGAGGTGTGCCGCTGCTTGGGCCTGGGCTGCATCAGGTGAGTCTGCAAAGTGGCCCCACTTGGGCAGAGGCGCGAAACCGTAACCACCCGTTTTCGTGGCATAGCTGATGGCCCACATCCAGCGGCCATCCGAGTGCGGGGCGATACGGATCTCGGCGCGCGGCAGGGAAAATAGTCCGTTGCGTGCGGAAGGCCCGGCCGGGTACGCGATGACGATCACCGCCGCCCACCCTCCAGCGCGCGCAGGGGCTGGCGCTGCTCTAGGGGGATGAACCCGGTGCCTTCGCCGCCGCCGACGTGCTTGAGGAATTCCACCTCGACTTTGGCGCTGTCGATCAGCTTGCCGGCCACCTCGGCGACGGTCTTGGCGCGGTCGGTGTCCATGGGGTTATCCGGGTCCTGCAGGGCCTCGAGCGTGGCGAACAGGTGATTGCGGAGGTCTTCCATTTTGTTCTTCATGCGCTGCGTTCCTTCTGGATGCGATTGATGCGGCGGACGAGACCGGCCTTGGCGCGGATGGCGCGCTTGAGCGGCTCGGGGTAGTTGTGGATGGTGTTGCGGCGCATGTTCTCGGCGCGGCTGATGAGTTCGATGCGGTCGAGGGTGATGTCGGCCTCAATGGTGGTGGCCTGGCCGCGCTTGAACACGACGATGTGGCCTTCCGGAATGGGGCCGTGGGCGGCTTCCCACACGAGGCGGTGGACAGCGGTCCAGCGGCGGGACGGCATCAGGGCCGGGTCGTCGGTGACCTTGCGCTCGAGATACCCATCCTGGGTGATGCGGGTGCTGCCGATCGGCAGGTAATTCCGGGCCTCTTCGGGGTTGCGGCCGGGTTTGAACATCGTCCGCCGGCACTTGGCGTAAGTGTCCGGGCGCATCCGCTTGCCCTTGTTGTGCGCGGTGTCTCCCTTAGCAAAGCGGGTGCTGTAGCCGTTGGCGGTCAGGCGCTCGATTTGTTTGCCGCGCTGCTCGCGCAGGTATTCGGGGCTCTTGTAGATGCCCATGCGCTGGGCCTGCTGGTAGACCGACACAACGGAGCGACCCAGCTCGCTGGCGATGAGCGATGTGGGGTAGTGCGGATAGAGGCGGCGGATCTCTGCCAGGTCTGCCGGCGTGTATTTGCGGCGCTTCATGCAATAGCCCTGTTCGCCATCGCCCGCTCAGCCTTGTACCGCTGCAGCCGGCTCATGTGGCCACCAGCCTGCGGAGCGTGTCCGCCAGAGCGTCGAGTTCGGTCATGTCGTGGATCCTCCAACGCGTTCGGTCACCGTGTATGCCGTTGGGCCCCTGATGGCAGTCGTGGCAGAGGCTCGCCGTGAGCCAGTGCGACGCCCGCTGGGACATGCCTTGGCCCTCGCGGATATGGTGGGCGTGGGACGGGCCTGGGCGCCCGCAGACGCTGCAGGGCAGTTCCTTTACTCGGCCGACGTGCCGACGTTCGGCAGCTGTCATCGATCCACTCACCAGCCGCCCTCCGGCACAGTGATTTCGATGTCGCTCTGATAGGCCCACGCCATGTAGGCGTCCATCGCCTTGCTGAGGATGGCTTTCATGTCGGTCTCCCATTCGTCCGGTACGCGATCAGACGTACGCAACGGTCGGTGCACCACCTCGCCGTCGGGCAGAACCCGCTCGACCGTGGGCATGAACTTGGGTAGGAAGACAATCTCGTGCACGTCCTCCTTCTTCCACCGGTGCGGGGTGGAAATGGAGAGGGCTGCTGCCACCTCTCCATGCCACTTCCAAAGCGTGCGGCGCTGAGGGTCGGTTTTATCTGCCTGCATGCGGCGGATGATGATTTCAGCCGTCTTTCCCTCGCGGGTAGCATCCTCCGCCGCAGCGAAAAGCCCCGCCTTGGCCATGCGGCAGAACCGCCAGCCCTTGGCCTCGTCGTTCGGCGGGATCAGGTAGCGACGAACTTCCATCAGTCAGATCGGCAGGAGTCGGGTTGCGTGCATTACGCGAAGTGCCGCCGGGTGTTGATCGGGGCGAATGGCAGATCGTCGTCCGTGCCGCCGGCGGCGGGAGGCGGCGCAGTTTGCTGGCGCTCCTGCGGATGTGATTCACGCTGAGTTTGCTGGCCGTCGTCGCGCCCGCCCAACATCTGCATTTCGCTGGCGATAATCTCCGTGGTGTAGCGGTCCTGGCCGTCCTGGCCCTGCCACTTGCGGGTGCGCAGGCTGCCTTCGACATAGACCTGGCTGCCCTTGCGTAGGTATTGCGCGGCGACTTCGGCCAGGCGCCCGAAGAAAACCACGTTGTGCCATTCGGTACGCTCTTGGGTTTCGCCAGATTGCTTGTCCTTCCAGCTCTCGCTTGTAGCGATGCGGATGTTGCAGACCGTGCTACCCGTGTTGGTGGCGCGGCTTTCGGGCGCAGCGCCCAGGTTGCCCACCAGAATGACTTTGTTGATGCCACGTGCCATTACGCGGCCTCCTTTGTGTTGAGTGTTCTGTTGATGCGGTTGAAAGCAGCCTGGGCAACGCCGGGTAGGTGCTGGATCGGCACATGCTCGCGAATCAGAGATTCAAGGTCGCTCGGGTTGCGTGGGTCGATGACGGCGGCACCTGTGGCAACGGGGACCAGTGTCAGCCGACCGTCGATGAAGCTGGCTACCCACCGGGCGCGTTCCAGAATGGACGCGCAGATGCCATCAGCAATGCGCTGTTCGGTGGCGTCGTCCATCGGTGGCGGGGCCTTGGCACCGGGCGGTAGCTGCTCGCGAAGAGCCCAGATGGTGTCCATGGCGTAGTTGCGGGCATCGCGGCGGTAGTCGTGCGAATCCAGTAGCGGGTCAGCGCCGGAGGGCAGCGCCGGGCCGCTTCCTATATCGAGTTTGGCCACTAGGCTCATCGCCTCGTCGAACTGGTCGGGCCGCAGGTCTTTGTAGGTGCCCACGCGGAAGTGCGACTTAATCGCGCCCCACAGCTTCGGGAAGGCCCGACCCCGGCTCTCGGGTGCCAACTCCTCGGCGCGGGCCGCTACGGCTTCCTGTAGTGCCCGCTGC
This sequence comes from Oceanococcaceae bacterium, assembly GCA_039768115.1. Classification (GTDB taxonomy): domain Bacteria; phylum Pseudomonadota; class Gammaproteobacteria; order Nevskiales; family Oceanococcaceae; genus MS8. Next base: position 1,544 of record JBDNBC010000207.1, on the reverse strand, counting down.
TGCTCGGGGTTGATATTGGGTGAAGGCAGAGCCTGTGTCGTCAGCGCCTTCTCCATGCGATTGAACGCATCGATGTAGGCCAGCTTGAATTGCAGCGCCCGCTTGCCGGTGAAGCCCATAGCCAGCAACGTGAAGCCGTCGCGGGTGAGGCGGTAGGCGGGGGACTGGCGAACAGCGCCATTTGGACCCGGCACGTCGATGAACGTGGAGCCAAATTTGGCTTGGTGCTCTGGCGGCAGTGATTCGGTGATGCTGCGAATGTCACGCAACACCTTGGCGTGGTCTTTCCCGAAAAACTCGGCGACCTGCTTGCTGGTGGTGACGGCTTGGCCGTCGATCAAGGAAACGAGGGATGTTGCGCCGGTGGCGCGGGTGAGTGTGGTCATGGGCTCAATCCTCCAAGTGCTTCCAAATCCGCTTGGCACGGATATTGGTGACTGTGGATCGGGCGATGCCAAACTTGGACGCGATTTCTGCGTGTGACCCTGCCGCGGCTCGGATGCTTCGCACTTGATCGGCGTCGAGCTTCGCGTTGTAGTGGTCGTCGCCCCATTGATGGCGACGGCGATCAACCATGTCCTGCATATTCCGCTTGTGAGTGCCGACCAATAAATGGCGGGGATTGATGCAGCAGGGGTTGTCGCAAGCGTGGCGGACAACGTGCCCGCTGGGTATCGGGCCGATATAGGCCCTGTAGATAAGTCGGTGCAAGGAGTAGCGCTTTGCGCCTTGCCCAGTCTTGCCAATTGTGACGCGCAGGTAGCCGTCTTTGTCTGGTGTTCCTTTGCCTGCAATGCAGCAGGCCGGGAACGCGATCTTTTCATCCATGTTGTCAGCTCCGTTCGGGTTTGAAACCCAACGCCTCCGGTTGTCAGGCCGAAAGGTGAAGGGATGCACGGGGCTGACAAACCGGGAACGGAGCTTGCGCAGGAACCGGCAGCCCTTGCGGGCTCCCCGTACACCCCTCCGTAAGCTGGAGCAGGCATAAAAAAAGCGCCGATGGTGCTGTCGGGCGCTTGATGCGCGCCGTTCTTCAGGTTGTCAGGCCCGGCCCCCGCCTTTTTCGCAGGGGCACGATAATCCTGCCTCGGCACAAACGGCCATGTCAACACCCCGGCCATCATGCCGCCGCCCTCTGCGTGGTCAGCGTCGCCGCATGCAGCCGACCAATCAGGCGCGAGCAGATGATCCGGAAGTCGCTCGCGCAATACAGAACAGCATTCTTTTCGCGGCCGACCGACTCGATTCCCAGCTCGGACAGTCCGGCCTGGGTGATGGTCAGGGGAGCGATGGCATCGTTGATGTCCTTGAGCTTGATGCGGTGGCCGCCGTCATAGGCCGCGAGCTCCTCGTCCCGGGTGCCCGGCTGGCATTCCGCAGCGCCAGCCGTTGACGGGGGGGAGCTTGCGCCGGCTGCGGGCGGCGCGGGGGTTGCCGCGGGCGCGGCGGGTTCTTTGGCGGCCTCTCGCTCTGCGTGCTCTGCTATCCTGGCGCGGATCAGGTTGCGAAGGTCGTCCGGGGACTTTTCGCAGACCAATTTGTTG